>DATDHL010000238.1:0-2605 GCA_036521575.1 Edaphobacter sp.
GGCACTCGCCTTGGCAGCGGGGGTCGGGTAGCTCTGGCTGCCAGCGCGCGGGTAACGCTGCGGCGTGGCGAGCATGGATCGCGTCTGGTTGTCATATACGGTGAAGGACCAGAACTTTCCCGCAGGGATGTTCGGAGGCAACGTGACCTTGTAGGTCTTACTGCCGTCGAAGTATTCGCCCTTGGTATCGACCGTCTGGATTAGATACTGGGATCCGATGTCCGTGAGGCGCATGATCATCGCCGGCGTGATGAAGGTGTAGCCGAAGAACATAGTTGTGCGCACGTTCAGCGTGCGCGCGCCGGTGGGTGGATATGGGGTGATGGTGCCGTCGGCGCTGACTTGTGGCGGCGTCGTCTCCATGTTGTAGCCGCCGAGAAAGAGAGGATTGAACCAGGTTGAGTTCTCGTAGTAATAGCCGCCGTCGGATGGACGCCACTTGAAGTTCAGGGTGCGCGCCGCGGCGTTGCCGATCGCTGCCGCGTCGGTCAGGATCTTCTTCATCCGCGCATCGGGGTTGAAGGGCTTGTCCTTCACGATGCCGATTGCGGCCAGCGATCCCATGATCTCCGGGTCGAGCGACCCGGCTGGCTCCTTCTGCACCAAATCGTTGAGCATCTCGAAGTAGCTGAAGTCGCTTGGCGGAACGGTGTTCATCACCTTCCCGGTGCCTTCGGTAAACGTCACCGGCTCCTCGGGTCGGAGAAAGGCCCAGTCCAGTTTGTGATCGGGCGTGCGTGCCAAAGTTGCCTTGCCCTCCAACGCAGAGCCGATGCTGGTGCCGTATCCGCCGGGAAGGTAGGGATAGACCTTTAGCGTCTTCTTGATCAGGGCGACGACCGGCTTCGGGTCCTCCTTCTCGAGGAAGGACCGCCCGAGCAGGGTGGCGCGGGTTGTGCGCATCTTCTCGACGAAGAAGCCGCTCTGTGGCAGTTCGCCCTTATACCCGGGCGGAACAAACAGGTATTTGCCCCCTTCCCCTCGGTCCGGACCGGGCAACCCGAAGTCGGTTATCCACTGGAACCACATATCGTCGACCACGCCGAGCGATAGCGGCGGTGTCTCAACGACAATCGGTCCCTTGGTGACGTCCACATTGACCCAGAAATAGATAGTGTCCGCATTCGCCGTCAGGAAAAGGGACTTTGAATCCATCAACTCCGAGAAGATGAGACCCGTATTGTTCGGGATGCCGGCCTCCTCGCAGCCTTTAAAGATGGAAGCCACAGAAGCGCCCTGATAGGCATTCACGAAGGCTTCGACGCCGTGCATCAGGTCGAGGTAGTCGTAGGCCTTGGCCACGGTCTCTTTGCCCGGTGCGCCGTCCTTGTAATCCAACGTGCCGAGGCTGCTCTGGACTTTGTCAGGAGTCGTGATGGAGGTCAGCGAATCCTTCGACGCCTGTGCGATTGCCGACGGGTGAAGGGCCAGTGCTGACACTAGTCCAAGGATTATCAAATCTGAAGGTTTCATAATCGCTCCTGCGAAGCTTGAATCAATATCGTTCGTCTAGTTGCCCACGGCGGATTAAGGCACTAAGCGTGTGCGGGTTCGGCTTTAGCAAGTAGGGCGCGTTTGATGCCGCCGGCCGCGCAGATGACGCCGGCGACGTAGACTGCGATGCAGACGATTTGCAGCGCGAGCCATGTCACCTTTCCGGCGGTAACCGGGGCGTAGTAGAAGTTTGGCCAGACTGCGGCGACGACGTAGTAGCCGACGACGCCGGCTACAGCCTCCGCAATAATCCCACCCATGCAAAGCGCGGGCGCGATCCGTTCGGCGCTTGTGACCGACGTCGTTGCACCGCTGCGCGCCAAGACGGTGTAGCAAAGGCCGATCCCAACCATGGCCAGGCCGCCGATCTGCGCGACGTTGACCGCCAGTTGAAACGCGCAACCCCACCACAGCGTGACGTTCCTGAGGAACGCATCGCCAACTTGCTCCATTGAGCCATGCATGTAGTGCAATAACGGGATAAACCCGAACACCAGGCCGAAGACGAACATGTGAAGACCCCATCGGATGTGTTTCGCGCCGAGTTCGGCTGGCGTGACGGCAGCGTCGTCGCTCATTTTCGTTGTGTTCATATCAACATCTCCTCATAATTGCTCACTGAACCTTCACGACTTCGGGTGGTAGCCAGGTTCCGTCGATCACCGATTTCTCGGGCCAATAGTTCCGCAGGATCAACGAGAAATCTGTCGTGGGAGCGGGTAGCCAGTTCGTCTCCTTGTCTTTGCCGGGTGATTTCGCGCCCAGGTAAAGCGTGAGCGAGCCATCCGGGCCGTACTGCAGAGACTTGTTCTTCGTGCCGAGCGAAAAGTGGTTCAGCGGGTTCGCGAAAAAGAACTTCTCGTCGTCGTACATCGTCAGCGACCAGAATCCTTTTACGGGAGGGAGCTGACCTTTGGGAAAGGTAACCGTGTATTGATGGCTTCCGTTGAGGTGTGCGCCCTGGCTATCGAGTTCTCTTAACTGATACTGCGTCTCCTCAGGCGTATTTGAGTACATGCTCGATTTCGAGACGGCGGTGCGGTTAAGGTAATCAGTACCCCATTGCGAAGCGTTGGCCGCTGACGTCCAGCCGTGACCAATATTTCGGCCG
>DATDHL010000239.1:0-2414 GCA_036521575.1 Edaphobacter sp.
CTGCCAAAGCGAGGCTCGAACTCAGACCCGGTGATCGCCTGCGCATCGAGACACCCGGTGGAGGCGGATTCGGACCAGCGACCACCAAGGGTACGACATGAGCGAGATATCGCAGCTGAGTCAAACATCACGACCAACCCATTTTGATTGGTGGCGTCAGGCTCCCCCGGAAGCACGTCGCGCTCTCGTCGCGGCCTCCTTCGGCTGGATGCTGGACTCCTTTGACGTGATGCTTTATGCGCTTGTCCTGGCTTCGCTGATCCTCGATCTCGGGATCAGCAAACAAACAGCCGGAGTCCTCGGTTCCATCACACTGCTCGCTGCCGCAGCGGGCGGGTTGGTCTTCGGCGTGATTGCAGACCGATACGGCCGCGTGCGAGCTCTCATCGGCAGCGTGCTCATCTACGCAGTCTTCACGGCTGCCTGCGGCTTCGCTCAAAACATCGTCCTGCTTGCAATATTCCGTATCCTGCTTGGCCTCGGCATGGGTGGCGAATGGGCGAGTGGCGCGGCGCTCGTATCGGAGACGTGGCCCGACAAACATCGCGGCAAGGCTCTTGGAATCATGCAGAGCTCCTGGGCCATTGGCTATGCTCTCGCAGCTCTGGTCGCCGGTCTGGTCCTGCCTTGGAAAGGCTGGCGTGCAGTCTTCTTTGTGGGAATTCTACCTGCTTTCTTTACGCTGGCCATCCGCCGTCGCGTGGCAGAGCCCGAACTATGGAAGCGCAGCACAGCTCTCCCCCGCAAAGGTCCTCTGCACGGCTTTCGTCACATCTTTCGGAGTGATCTGCGGACAATCACCATCGCCATCACCCTCATGAACTCCTGCACGCTGTTTGCATGGTGGGGTTTCAATCTGTGGGTCCCCGCCTATCTCTCCTTGCCCAGCTACCGGGGCGGAGTCGGACTGTCCACCCACGCGATGTCTGCCACCGTGATCGCCATGCAGGCCGGCATGTGGCTCGGCTATGTCAGCTTCGGCTTTCTGAGCGATGTCTTTGGACGCAAGCGCTGCTATGTCCTCTATCTGATATTGGCGGCGCTCCTCATGTTCTTCTACGCGCGTGTCCATTCACCGTGGCTGCTCATCGCACTAGGCCCATTCGTTGCATTCTTCGGAACCGGGTACTACACCGGATTCGCCACGGTAACCGCAGGGATCTACGAAACCCGAATCCGCGCTACAGCACAAGGCTTTGCTTATAACATCGGCCGCGTTGCAAGCGCCGCCGCGCCATTTGCGGTTGGGAGCATGGCCCAACAACACGGATTTGGCGTTGCATTTGCTGCAGCCGGAACCGCATTCGTTATGGCAGCGCCTTGCTGGTTTTGGATTCCCGAGACAAAGGGCAGACCACTTGCCTAGTGGATGGCGATCCCTGATCTCTATCAGATGGCATGGTACATTTCTGTCACTTTTACAAGCGGTGATGGATTGGCCAAGATGGTCAACAAACCGAAAAATATTCCGCCGGCCCCAGGGTTAGAGCCCGTTTGCGTTTTCAGTAGCGACGTAAACTGAGAAACGAATGTTGCTCACTAACTCCACCGCTTACAAACCGGCGTCTGACTTGGGTTATCTGCTACACAAGAATCCGACACGTCTCCAAACGGAAGAACTGCCATTCGGTAAGGCATCGGTTTTCTACCCGCAAGCGAACACGGATCAATGCACGGTGGCGCTTCTTATCGAAGTCGACCCAGTAGCGCTTGTGCGTGGTCCAGGATCTGCTGGTGAAGGTGGGGCGGCTAGAGCAGTATGTGAATGATCGTCCCATGCCGCAAACTCATTCTTGAGTGTTGCAATGGGCCGCATCTTCAATACAGCGATGAGTGGACGTAGCAAAGAACGCCAGGAACTCGCTGAAACACCGATTCCGTTGTCGGCACATATTCCGGTCTCGCAGCCCGAGGGGGTCAGGAACTTGTGCGAAGACTCTTTGAACCCCTCGGTTACGAAGTTCAGATTGAAGGCTCCAAGCTGGATGAAGCATTTCCGGATTGGGGAGAATCTCCTTAGGTTTCTCTGACCATCTCTGCTACGAAGCGGCTCCAGTATCTGCTGACTCACCTTTATGTGCTGGTTCCCGTCCTGGGCAACGAAAAGCACTACTGGGTATCCGGCGACGAGATGAATGACGGTCGTCCATGCAATAAAGAGTCCACTTTACAGTTAAGAGTATTCCCGCCCCGAAGTACTCGCGAAATAGCTGAAAACCTGGGACCTTGAGGAACTGTCTCCTAAAGTTTAGGAAGCCTCCCTTCTAAGGCCCCGACTCTTTATTGGGCAAGTGCAATGCACACCCCGTCGCCCAGCAATAAATTGACTCGTCAGGTGCTGCGGGAAGCTGAAGCTGCGACGTGGCCGCCAATATGACGTCCGACCGCCACCCGGTCCAGCTCCGAGGACTGCG
>DATDHL010000240.1:0-5334 GCA_036521575.1 Edaphobacter sp.
GAGGTGACCATCACGGTCGTAGTCCAAAAAAGTGCATCCCGAACCCCAGCGAGTATTGCCTTCATAAAGCAATCCCGCCTGCCGGGTAACGTCAGTAAATGTTCCATCTCCGTTGTTACGGTAAAGAACATTTTGACCGTAATAAGTTACAAAAATATCTTCAAACCCATCATTGTTATAGTCACCTACAGTTACGCCGCTGGCCCATCCCGTCCGTATTAGTCCTGCCTTTTTAGTAACATCGGTAAAAGTTCCGTCCCTATTGTTCTTATAAAGCCGATTGCTGGAGTTCGGGTCGGGAGAATCCATACGCGTGCCGGATAATACGAAGATATCCAGCCAGCCATCGTTGTCATAGTCCAGAAAAGCAACACCACAACCGACTGTCTCGACGATGTAGTTCTTATGATTGAGCCCACCGTAGATCACTGGAATTGTTAGTCCAGCTTCTGTTGCAACATCCGTAAAGCGAGCAGGGAACGGGATACCAGATGGCTTGCCTCGAGGCAGCGGTTTCAAATTCCGAGTCGACACGCCCTGAGCTACAGCTAATGTCGACGAAGTCGCCATCCATAGAAATTCCCGGCGTGAGATGTAGGCTCTGGTTTTGCTCATTGCATCTTGAGTTCCTATGGTTCTCCTCCTGAATCATAGCGACCCAGTCAAGCGTGAACTTTATTGCGGAACGACATTGTCGCCGGATACCTTCTGGATCAAGGAGTCTTCAGTCTTACTATGCAATTCCTTTGTCTTGGCAAATTCCTGGGCTGCTTTTTCTCGTTGTCCAAGCTTTGAGTACAGCCGCGCAAGCCGATAATGTGCGTCAGGTTGTGTGGGGTCAAGTTTAACTGCGTGTAGCAGAGCGGTGACAGCTTCGTCATTCCTGTTCTGATCGGCATAGATGCAACCAAGATCAAAGTAAGCCAAACGGCTTTCGCCCTGTAATTGAAGCGCCTTCTTCAACAATGGCTCAGCGGTTGCGTTGTCATTCGTGTGCAACGCTATGTCCCCCAGGTACAAATAGGCCTGAGCGTAGCCGGGATTATTCTTAATCTCTAGTTGCAATTCTGGCACCGCACGATCGTAGTCGCGGTTTTTGTAATAGAGATAGCCTAGTTCGAAATGAAGGATCGGCTCATTTGGTGAAACGCGTTCCGCAGCCTCAAGTTCCTTGATTGCATCCTCCGTCTTGTTCATGCCGTCGAGGGCCTCTGCCATCAGCATGTGTGCCTGGACAGCATCAGGATTCGCAGAAAGAATGCTCTTGAACTCCTCCAGGGCACAGTCATATTGACGGCTCCACAGACAACTCTGAGCAAGAACATTGCGTAGTTCTAAATTAGATGAATCGTCCTGGAGTGCTTTCTGTAAATAGGGAATCGCCTTGGCATATTGGCGGAGCCCGAAATAACTCATCCCTAGCAGCAGAGTACTGCGATGATCTTTCGGACTTTCTTTTGCAAATAGCTCAAACGCCGGGATCGCCGCAGAAAAATGTCCTTGCTTAAATTCTGCAATACCAAGACTGAAGGTAACTTCTGGTTGGTGTGGCTTTAGCGCGAGCGACTTGCGATATTCAGCCGTAGCTAGCTCCAGTTCTCCTTGCTGTGCAAGGGTAACTCCTAGATTGCTATGTACCGCTGCGTTTGCAGGATATTGTTTTTCTAATTGACGCCATAATAGCTCGGCGTCACGGAACTTGCCTGTTCGCATTAGCTCTACAGCCTGCACAGCTAGATCATTCTGTGCGCGTAAGGGAATCGCAACCGAAGGCAATAAGAGAACAATCGATCCCAAATAGTTCAGCAGTCGCCTTGAGGGGAGCACCTTACTCAGGTTACGGTGCTGCCGTTGCTTCTGAAAGACGGTACCCATCGCCACCCACGCCAGTGAGATCTTCGATAGCAACATCACGTTAGGCGATTATCCGCCAAACCTCAGTGTGATTGAAAGGACGTCGAGAAGAACTATTAGGGCTCGGATCGACATTCGCCGTCGTATCGATGGTACGACGGCGAATGTCTCGGATCGCATTACCGTTTAGATTGAGATTCCAACCATTGGTTGAGACTGGGTTCTTGGGTTGCGCGTAGGTGAATGCAGTCGTTGATGCTGTCGATGGCCTTGGAGAGGGTACGTTCGGATGCGTCGACCTTGTGGGTGGCGAAGAAGTTCTTCACTTCATCACGTTGGTTGACGCTGCAAAAGGAGCCGGTGGCGGCAACGACTCGAACGCCGGAGTTGGTGGTGAACTGAGCGTGGACTTTGTCCCAGTTCTGCTGGATGTAGGTCCAGGTCTGGTCGCGGGTCTCTCGGCTTCCGAGAAGCATGGCGAGGACGATCCAGCTGTCCTGGTTGCGGACCTGGCCGGAGACGGCGTAGTCGAGGGTTCGGGTGACGAGGGCTGGGTCGGTGAAATGAGCGAGGGTGCGGAGGGCATCGGACTGCTGACCAGGATCCCTGGAATCCTTGCTGGCGGCGAGGATCTTGTCGTAGAGGGCTGCGTCGCCGTTGCGGGAGGCGATGGTGATGGCGGCGTCGGTCAGCAGTGGGTCGAGAGACTTGTCCTTACGGCCGGGGATGGCGAAGGTACGGTCGGCGATCTGACGGGCTTCGGCGAGGATAGCGGGGTCCTTAGCGGCTCCGAGGGTCTCGAAGAGGAGCGCCCGGAGCTGCTGACGGTCGAAGGAATCGTTTTTGCTGGGTTGACCGAGAGCTGCGTAGATGGGGCGGAACACGTGGTGGAGGATGGTAGCTAGTTGGGTACGGTCGTCGTTGGTGGCGATGCGGGCGTCGATGGTAGTGACCTTGCCGAGGGCGCTCTCGAGGACAGCTGCGTTGGGGTCCTGTTTGAGGGCCATGACGAGGTCGAGATAGTCGCCTACGTTGCCCTGGCCGCTGCGAACGAGGGCCCAGCGGTCACCCAGAAGGCCGATGCGCTCGGGTGGAGTGAGGACGGTTTCCGCTTTGGCTACAATGGCGTTGAATTGCAAGGGGGTGTACGCGGTGCGGTAGTATCCCTTGCTGTTGGAGTTGGCGTAGAAGAACGGCAACGGCGCGTCCGCGGAGATTGCTACGGTGGAGTCTTCGGGGGTGAGGACTCTGCAGATAGGCTTGCCGGTGATCTTGACGCAGACGGGGAGGGTCCACTGCTGCGTCGTGCTAGCATTCGCGGGAGCAGAGAGGAAGAAGCGGCTTTGCGCTACTGGGTCGGAACCTGCGGAGTCCTTGCTGAAGGTGAGGAGGGGGACGCCGGGCTGGGTAACGAAGCTCTCCATGATCTTGTCGACAGGCAGGTGGGAGTTGTCGGTCTGGGCGGTCCAGAAGTCTTCGGCCGTGGCGTTGGAGTAGAGGTGGGCCTGGAGATAGTCGTGGACTCCCTGGCGGAAGATCTCTTCGCCGAGGTAATTCTCGACCATGCCGAGGACTGCGCTGGCCTTGCCATAGGCGATGCCATCGAACATTTCGTTGATCTCGCCTGGGGTTTCAGCGCGGGCGCGGATGGTGCGGGTGGTGGCCTGGGAGTCGTAGTTTAGAGTGCCGTCGAGCTCCTTAGCGTCGTCTTGGGCGATGTTCCACTCGGGGTGCCACTTGTCGACGGGCTTGGTCTCCATCCAGGTGGCGAAGCCCTCGTTGAGCCAGAGATTGTCCCACCATTGCATGGTGACCATGTCGCCGAACCACTGGTGCGCCATCTCGTGGGCGACGACTTCGGCCACGTTCTTCTTCACCGGGATGGAGGCGGTCTTGGTGTCGATGAGGAGATCGGTTTCGCGGTAGGTGATGCAGCCGAAGTTCTCCATGGCGCCGGCTTCGAAGTCGGGGAGGGCGACCATGTCGAGCTTGGGCATGGGGTACTTAATGCCGAAGTAGGTGTTGTAGTAGTGGAGGATGTATTCGGCTGACTCGACGGCGAACTTGGTCATATCGACCTTGTCGGGGGTGGAGCAGGCGCGGATGGGGACTCCGTCGGATTTGCCGGAGGTGCACTTGAAGTCGCCTACAAGGAAGGCCACGAGGTAGGTGGACATCTTGGGCGTGGTGGCGAATTTGAGGGTGTGCTTGCCAGGCGTGGCTGGGGTGTCGGCGATCTGGTTGGTGTTGGAGATGACGGTGTCGCCGGCGTCTACGGTGAGGGCTATGTCGAAGGTGGCCTTGTAGGCGGGCTCGTCGAAGCTGGGAAAGGCCCGGCGCGCGTCGGTGGGCTCGAACTGGGTTACGGCGTAGTTGCGGGCGTTGGTCTTGGAGAGGTAGAAACCGCGGAGCTTGTCGTTGAGGGTTCCGGTGTAGCTAATGTCGAGAGTCACTTTGCCGGCTGGGAGCTCGTTCGGGAAGGTGAAGGTCGCTTGTTCCTTGGCGTCATCGAGCGAGACCTGCGCGGTCTGAGAGCCAGCTTTGACGGAGAGAAATTTGATTTCGGCGGCGTTGAGGGTGATGGTTTTAGTGGTGGAGTCGAGGGTTAGCTCGATTTTTTCTTCACCGGTGAAGGTGGCGGCCTGGAGGTCGGGGGTCAGAGCGAGGGTGTAGTGCTCGGGACGGGCTCCGCCAGGGAGGCGCTGGGCCTGGGATGCGGTTGTTGCGGTGAGGACGAGGGCGGATAGAGCGAAAAGGGTCCTGCGGAGGCCTGCGTTCAACATATGTTTTTCAAGGATATCCAAGATGCCGAGATGGAAAGTGGTTGTTTGTGGTTCAGGTGCGGAATGCGCGCGGATTGTGACGAGTAGCGATGATGCAATACCTTCCGTGATTGGACTCCTTTGGCATCCAATTTGTTATGTTTCGCGACCGAAGACATGCGGGGGAGTTACTGGCCGGTTTGCTTTCCAGTTACCGGGCCCGGAGGCGGACGGTGGTGTTGGGATTGCCGCGTGGGGGCGTTGTGGTGGCGGCTGCACTGGCTCGGGGGCTGACGCTGCCCCTGGACGTTTTCGTTGTCCGTAAGCTGGGTGCTCCGAATCAGCCGGAGCTGGCGATTGGGGCGGTTGCTGCAGGTGGGCTGGTGGTGGTTGACGATGCGGCGATCGCCTCGATGCGGATGACGCCGGAGACACTTACGGAGGCTATTGACCGGGAGAAGGAGGAAGTGAACCGACGCGAGCAGGCTTATCGGGCGGGTCGGCCGGCCCTTGAGATTTTTGAGCAGATGGCTATTCTAGTCGACGACGGGGTAGCCACCGGTTATACGATGCTGGCTACAGTTCGGGCTGTGCGGCAGCTTAGACCGGAACGGATTGTGGTAGCAGTTCCGGTGGCTTCTGCTGAGGCGGTGGAGATGCTTCGTTCCGTAGCGGATGAGGTCTTCTGTACCGCGGTTCCCCGTAGGCTGTTTGCGGT
>DATDHL010000241.1:0-3077 GCA_036521575.1 Edaphobacter sp.
CTACTCGACCTTCATCAACGGCCTCAAGAAGGCTGGCAACGGTCTCGACCGCAAGGTCCTCGCCGACATCGCCGCCAACGACCCCGCAGGCTTCACCGCCCTCACGGTCCAGGCCAAGGCAGCCCTCGAAGCCGCCAAGTCTGCAAAGGTCGCAGCGTAGTTCAAGCTTCATCGCAATAAAGAAAATCGCAGTAAAGAAAGGCACGGCAACCGCCGTGCCTTTCGCTCTTTGACAACCAAATAAGAGGAGTCTTCCTAGTCAGGACCTTCACTCTGGCATGGCTTAATCGTGACCAGATCAACGAAATCGCAACCACTAAGCACAAAAGCGCCATGAACGAAGCTGTATCGCTGCACCCACCCGGAGCGGTGGGTCATATACATATTCGCCATAAACACAATATCCGGAACATCTGTCCTGCTCTTCACAATCGCGTAATTCCAGCCATTGTTGATCTGTATCGAACGAATGCCCGTTTCATCTCGATAGAGAAGATAGAAATCGCAGTTGCCGGTTGCTCCACACTGACCTTCACCACCATCCCACACGATGGCGGCCGGTCCCAGTCGGCCCAGATTCACCTGCCTCGCCCCGATCGTTTCACAGCGAGCACATTGGAATTCCTTCTGGATTGCTTTCAGAAGAACAGGACTCAGACCGTCGTGCACTCCAGGGTCTCGTCTTTCCTGCCACTCAGACTCCGCAGGTAGAGGAAACGTGGGAGGGCCGGCGTTCTTTGCAGGCAGCTGCCCATAAAGCTGGAGAGTCACAGCAAGAAGAAACAGGGAGCGACGCATGACAGACTGTAGCATGGAGCTTGTAGACGTTATCCTAGAAACATGCCAGAGACCTCCGACCCGGCTCAGAACGAAACCAAAGCATCATTTGAGTCCTGGGGCCGCTACCCTAACTACCGCGCAAACGTAATTCCGCTGCACTGGCAAAGCGATTTCCCCTCTGTCATCGAAGGTCTGCACAACGGCATCCTCCCGGTCGGCCTCGGCCGCAGCTACGGCGACGTAGGCCTCCTCAAAGACGGCAACCTCCTCGTAACCACGGGCCTGGACCGCATCATCAACTTCGATCCCGAGACCGGCCTCCTCACCGCCGAAGCCGGCATGTCCCTCGCGCAGATCCTCGACTTCGCCGTCCCCCGAGGCTTCTTCCTCCCAGTCACGCCCGGCACAAAATATGTAACCCTCGGCGGAGCAATCGCCAACGACATCCACGGCAAGAACCACCACATCGCCGGAACATTCGGCTGCCACATCACTCAGTTCGAGCTCATCCGCACCGACGGCACACGCCTCCTCTGCACACCCACAGAGAATGCTGACCTCTACGCCGCCACCATCGGAGGCCTCGGTCTCACTGGCTTCATCTCCTGGGCCACCCTGCGCCTAAAGCCCATCGTCTCGCGCAAAATCGACTACGAAGGCATCCAGTTCCACGGTATCGACGAGTTCCTCGCTCTCACCGACGAAAGCAAAGACATCGAGTACACCGTAAGCTGGGTCGATTGCGCCTCCACCGGCCGCAACTTCTGCCGCGGCATCTTCATGCAGGGCGACCACTCAACCAAAAGGGACGAGCTCAAGCCCTCACCCGAACCCAAACTCATCTTCCCCTTCGACGCACCCGGCTTCGCGCTCAACTCGCTCTCCGTCAGCACCTTCAACACCCTCTTCTTCCACAAGCAGATCCACAAGCGCGTCGTCTCCCTCCAGGACTACGAGCCCTTCTTCTACCCGCTCGACAAAGTCCTCCACTGGAACCGCATGTACGGCAAGCGCGGCCTGCTCCAGTTCCAGTACGTCATCCCATGGGAGCATGCCCGCGAAGGCACCATCGCCATCCTCAAAGAGGTCGCCAAATCCGGCCTCGCCAGCTTCCTCGCCGTCCTCAAGGCTTTCGGCGACGTCCCCTCACCCGGCCTAATGAGCTTCCCCAAGCCCGGCATCACCCTAGCGCTCGACTTCCCCATCAAGCCCGGCAAGAGCTTCCCCCTCTTCGAGCGCCTCGCCGACATGACCCTCGAATTCGGCGGCCGCCTCTACCCCGCCAAGGACGCGGCCATGACCGCCGCTCAGTTCCAGGCCTTCTACCCCCAGTGGCAGCACTTCGCCCGCTACCGTGACCCCCTCCTAACCTCCAGCTTCTGGGAGCGCGTCACCGGAGAACAACCATCTTTATGACCACGATTGCCACACAAAATACCGCGTCTTTACCAGCAAACACCACGTTCAACACACCAAAAAAGATTCTGGTCCTCGGTGCCACCTCCGGCATAGCCGAAGCCACCTGCCGCATCTGGGCCGCTCAAGGAGCCAGCCTCTTCCTCGTAGCCCGCAACGCCGAAAAATTAGCCGCCGTAGCCGCCGATCTCAAAGCCCGCGGAGCCAGCTACATCGACACAGCCCTAGTCGACCTCGACAACGTAGAGCAGCACCCAGCCCTGCTCGCCCACGCTATCAACTCGCTCACCGGCCTCGACGTCGCCTACCTAGCCCATGGAGTCCTCGGCGACCAGACCAAAGCCGAGCAGGACTTCAACGTCGCAGCCCAAATCCTCTACACCAACCTGATGGCCCCAATCTCACTCCTCACCTGGCTGGCCAACTATTTCGTTCAGCGTCACTCCGGAACCATCGCCGTCCTCTCGTCGGTAGCGGGAGACCGCGGTCGCAAATCCAATTACGTCTACGGCTCCTCAAAGGCCGGCCTCTCCGCCTTCCTCGCAGGCCTGCGCAACCGCGTAGACCGGGAAGGCGTCACCGTCCTCACCATCAAGCCCGGCCCCACCAAGACCGCCATGACCGCTGGCATGAAGGGCAGTGAGAAGTTCGCCGACGTAAACAAAGTCGCGCAAACCATCGTCAAAGCCATCGACACCCGTAAGGACAACCTCTACGTCCCGTTCCAGTGGCAGCCCATCATGTTCGTCATCCGCAACATCCCGGACCGGATCTTCAAAAAGCTAAATCTTTGATCCAGTCCAGTCGTTCCGTCTTCCTGCGAGATGTCTGTTGCTGCTGTGCCATCTGCTGCTGACGCGTAGGAGGCGGAAGCTGCTCCG
>DATDHL010000242.1:0-6345 GCA_036521575.1 Edaphobacter sp.
TCATGCACAAAATTCCCGGTCACCGGTACCACTCCCAGCGCCCGCACTCGCTCCAGATCTACCGCAATTGGCTCCTGCCCCTCACGCGCATACTGCTCCAGCCGTTCAGCCGAGATCGGCGCCGTATTGATCAGCGCATAGTCGAACATCGGAGCACGCACACCCCCACAGTGCTGCAAAATCTTCTCAATATGCTGCGAGGCCGTCAGCCCCAGCGACTCATTTGCCTGCGTCATCAGGTTGCACACAAACACCTTCGTCGCCTTCGACGCGGCCAGAGCCTCCGGAATCCCCCTCACCAGCAGATTCGTAATCAGCGAGGTATACAGCGAGCCCGGCCCCAGCGTAATCAAATCCGCATTGGCAATCGCTTCCAAGGTCTCCGGCAACGGATCGGCAGTCGCTGGTTCCAGCCTCAGTTCCACGATGCTCTGCTTGCTGGCCGTGATACTCGTCTCGCCCCGCACCACCGAACCGTCGTCCATCTGCGCCGCCAGCGCCACATTCGTGTTGGTAGCAGGGAAGATCCGCCCCCGCGTCGCCAGAATCTGCGACGACATTTGCACCGCCTGCGCGAAATCCCCCGTAATCTGCGACAGCGCCGCCACAAACAGATTCCCGAAGCTGTGCCCTTCGAGCTGTCCCTGATCGAACCGAACCTGAAACAGCTTCGACAGCAGATGCTCGTCCTCCGACAGCGCCACCAGGCAATTCCGTACATCTCCCGGCGGCAGCATCTTGAAGTCCTCACGCAGCCGCCCCGACGATCCTCCATCATCCGTCACCGTTACCACTGCCGCAAGCTCGCCGATCACGCAGCCAGCCTCAGGACAGCCATGC
The DNA here is from genome assembly GCA_036521575.1 of Edaphobacter sp. GTDB lineage: Bacteria > Acidobacteriota > Terriglobia > Terriglobales > Acidobacteriaceae > Edaphobacter. Next base: position 841 of record DATDHL010000242.1, read on the forward strand.
TCCACCTGGCGGGCCACAGGAGCATCGCCTGCCCGCCGCCCCCTCCGCCGGTCTGGAGCCGGCACATACCGCTTCAACCCAAGCAGCAGCGTCGACAACCCTGTGCCACCCCCAATGGCAACAACCCTAAGCGACCGGTTCCCGAACTCGTTCTTCGATGCGGCTATCTTCTCAAACCCCACGCAGCCCTCCATCACTAACCCATGTTAGCGGCCCTCAATGTCACCCGCTGAAAAATCGTCCAGCTCGTTTACCTGAAACCCGGATGCCGGATACCTAAAATTGAACCAAAACCTGTCAAGAGATAATTCCGCCTAATGTATTTATTATCAATAAGATAAAGATGCCGATGAATTTCTCTTAACGAGTTATAATAAAAGTAGTGAAGGAGAAAGCCCCGGGAAAAACCATCCCGGGGCTTTCTCCTTTTAAATGAATACTTTACCTGTAAGATATTCATTTTTCAATACTTTAGCGAACATGGTCCAATGCTAAGCTGTTTGTTATGAATACTTTGAGACTTAAAGTACGGGGGGGACCCCCCAAAAGGAGAAACTAGACCTCGGGATAGAGCAGCTCCGTAAACCGCGGATCGTCCGCCATATCCTGAAAGTCCGAGTCCGATCGCGCCTGAATCCGGTTCCGCGGATTCTGCCGGATCGCCTCCGTCAGGTGCTCCAGGCACGTGTGCGAGTCGCCGGTCATGCTCGCCAGCACCGCAAGGCCGTAGAACGCGTAGTCCGCCTTGTCGTTCTGCTTCAGAATCGACTGGAACTGTTCACGTGCGTCCTCATAGTGCCCGTCGTTCAGCAGCGAGATCGCATAGTCATACTGCTCCTCGTTGCTCGTAAAGGTCGTCTTGCCCTTCGAAACCTGCTGCACGCAGGCGTTGATGTACATCCGGACCCGGTCGGCGAGATCGCCCGCTCCGGCGGCCAGCATCTTGTCGAACGCCGAGTGCGCCTTGTCGAACTTGCCCTCCTGCATCAGCCGCAGCGCGGCCTCGTAGTGAGCCAGCACTTGCGCGCGTCCGTCATCTACGGTTACAGGAACAGTTCCAGCCAGCGTGCGCGGAGCACGCTTCGTTGCAGCGGTACTTACAGTCTTGGTCTGTGCCATGGTCAATCCTGGTCCCTGGGCTCTCCTTGGCTAGCCGGTTTAACGGAAGCCAAATTCTCAGTTTGTTCTCGTCTCGGTTTTATACGCAGACCGCGCTCCAAGGTCAACTCGTGCGCGGTTTGCTCATGTTAACCGCTGTTTTACCAATCTACTTCCGTCCGTACACGACGGGATTCAACTCAGGATCGTTATACATCTTCATCTGTCGGTAAAGCTTGAACCGCCGCTTCCCGTCGAGCACTTCGGCCCACAGGGAATCCAGACAAGCCGCGAGATCCGCCCGCTGCTCCTCAAGCAACGCCAGCCGTTCCGCGTTCTTCTGCCGATGCGCCTCCGTAGCCGTCTCCCGGTGCGACTCCTCCCGCGTATGAAAAATCTTCAACGCCAGGATCGAAAGCCGGTCGATCATCAGCCCCGGAGTCTCCGAGTGCAACGGAGCCCGCTTATTCTGTTCCAGAGCGGCGAGCAGCCAGGAGTCCATCTTCTCCACCAGGTCGTTCCGTCGCTGGTTCAGCCTGTCGATCGCCCGCTTCACCGCAGCAATGTCCGTATCCGTAGCCTCCGGATCACGAGCCTTGTCCTCCTCGTGCCAGAGGTCGAAGTTGGCCCTGTGCTGCGCCATCACAATCGCCAGCAGACCATCAGCCTCAGCCTCGGCGATTTCGGTCCCGTGCCACACCGCCGTATTGTCATCTTGCATCCGCGCAATCAGAAGAGCATCGAGCATCGAAAGAGGCCTCCGAAAAACTCTACCAGCTAAACAGGAGTTGCCTGAACCACCGAAACCAAGCAGACTAGACCCAGACCTCATGACCAGTTCCACAACGACCAAAAGAGTCCTGATCTATCGCCTCGGCAGCCTCGGTGACACCCTCATAGCTCTCCCATCGCTCCACCTGATAGCGCGCGCCTTCCCCAACGCCGAGCGCCGCATGTTGACCAACTTCCCCGTCAACGTAAAGGCTCCTCCAGCAGCTGCCATCCTGGACAACACCAACCTGGTCCATGGATTCTTCCGCTACGCCGTTGGCACACGCAGTCCACGCGACCTCGCCCCCCTCTGGTGGCAACTCCTCCGCTGGCGCCCCGAGGTCCTCGTCTACCTCGCAGCCTCCCGTGGCATAGAAGCCGCCCGCCGGGACGCCACCTTCTTCCGCCTCTGCGGCATCCGGCGACACATTGGCATCCCGCTCACGGAAGACATGCAGCAGAACCGCTGGCAGGAAACCGAGCAGGCCCTTGAGCCCGAAGGCGCTCGCCTGGCCCGCAACCTGGCCGAACTCGGCGACGCCCATATCGACACTCATACCAGCTGGGACCTGCACCTGACCACTGCCGAACACGCACGCGCAGCCGAAGCGCTGGCTCCACTCGGCGACCGTCCCATCATCGCAGTCAGCGTAGGCACCAAGGTCCAGTCCAAGGACTGGGGCCGCGACAACTGGCGTTCCCTCCTCACCCAACTCGCCCACCTCTACCCCGGCCACGCCCTCGCCCTGAACGGCGCCCCCGAGGAGAGCGAGGCCAGCGAGTACGCCGCCGAAGGCTGGCGCCAACCCCCCGGCGCCCCCACAGTAAACCTCTGCGGCCAACTCACGCCTCGGGAGAGCGCTGCTGCCTTCGCCAAGGCGCGAATCTTCATCGGACACGACAGCGGCCCTATGCATCTCGCGGCGGCAGTCCAGACACCCTGCGTCGCTATCTTCGCCGCGCGCAACAAGCCCCGGGTTTGGTTTCCGTACGGCAAACAGCACCGCGTTGTCTATCACCAGACTGATTGCTGGGGTTGTGGTCTCGAGAGGTGCATCACCGAAAATAAACGATGCCTGACCTCGATCACGGTGGAAGCAGTCGTGGCCGAAGTGCGCGCCACGCTCGGTTGACTCTTCAAATACACATACAACGAAGGTGTCGTCTGGCGATTCGCTCGAAGATGCGATGATGACGTTGAGGAGATATCTTAACGCATGCTGCCGGAACTGCATTCGATCCTGAACCTGCTCGAGGGCGGGTTCGACCAACTCAAAGTACTGGTCGTAGGCGATATCATGCTGGACCGCTATATACACGGTGAGGTAGACCGCATCTCACCCGAGGCTCCGGTCCCAGTGATCCGCCATGCCCAGCGCTATGAGCGGGCCGGCGGCGCAGCTAACGTTGCGATGAACCTCGTCGGCCTTGGCTGCCAGGCCTTTCTCGCCGGCTTTTGGGGCACCGACACAGAGCAGTCCGAACTGTCCGCAATCATGCAGCGCGTGGGGATCGACACTACAGGGGTGGTATCCAGTTCGCTACCGACTATCTCAAAGACGCGCATCGTCGGACGCATGCAGCAGTTGCTGCGTCTGGACATCGAGAGCGTCGACGCTCATCCGGCTATTGAGACTAGTCGGCTGCAGGAGCGCGCCACGGAGCTTGTCTCGAAGGTCCACGCCGTCATCCTTTCGGACTACGCAAAGGGCGCACTCTCAAATATTCTGTGCGAGGCTGTGATCCACGCGGCGCGCGCAACCTCGACTCCTGTGCTGGCCGACCCGAAAACGCCGGACTTCAGCAAATACACCGGTGCCACGACCGTGTGCCCGAACCTTGGGGAGCTTTCAGTCGCAACCGGCATCCCGGTCCATCAGACTGAAGCTTTGTTGGCGGCTGGGCAGGCGTTGGTCTCTGAGCATGAGTTCAAGTTCTTGACCGTCACGATGAGTGAGAAGGGAATAAGCGTTCTTCGCCCTGACGGTACTTACCACTCTCCGGCACGAGCGCGCGAGGTCTTCGATGTATCGGGCGCAGGCGACACTGTTATTGCAACGCTGGCCGCCAGCCTGGCCGGTGGCTTGAAGGTTGAATCCGCCGTAGAGCTGGCAAACCTTGCAGCAGGCATCGTCGTCGGTAAGGCGGGTACGGTTCCCATTGCGCGGCACGAGTTGATCGCTGCGCTCACGCCAAGTACCGGGCTCACTGCCGGCGACAAGATCCTCGATCTCGATCGCATCCAGAAGCGTGTCACGGAATGGCGTGCTGCGGGCGAAAGTATCGTCTTTACCAACGGCTGCTTCGATCTGTTGCACGTCGGCCACATCACGCTGCTCGAGGATTGCCGCCGTTTTGGGTCGAAGCTAGTGCTTGGACTCAATGCGGATGTCTCCGTCTGTCGGCTCAAGGGACCGACACGGCCCATCGTCGGGGAACGGGAACGGGCGCGTGTGATGGCGTCACTTGCAGCCGTGGACGCTGTCGTCCTGTTTGAAGAGGACACTCCGCTTGAACTTATCCGTGCGCTCAAGCCCAACGTGCTGGTTAAAGGTGGCGACTACACAATCGAGACTGTGGTCGGTCACGAAGATGTCATCGCTGCCGGCGGCCGCATCGAGATTGTCCCTACAGTAGAAGGTTTTTCGACTACCAACATCGTGAAGAAGCTCACGGCAAACCCCTCAGAGGGCGAGGAGAAATAAACTTGGTCATCGTTACAGGCGGCGCAGGGTTCATCGGCAGCAACCTTATCCACCAGCTCAACCAGCTTGGCGAGCGGGATATCCTGCTGGTCGATAACTTCGCTCATGCTCCTAACCTGACCGGTCATAAATTCCTGAACCTCGCCGGGGCAGAGTACGCCGACTACATGGACAAGCGCGAGTTTCGCTTGGCCCTGAAAGCTGGAGAGTTCGAGGGGACAAGAATCCGCGCCATCCTGCACCAGGGGGCCTGCTCGAATACGTTGGAAGACGATGGCCGCTACATGATGGACAACAATTTCACCTATTCGAAGGAGCTTCTGTACTTCGCGTTGGAACGCAAGATTCCGCTCGTCTATGCATCCACGGCTGCGGTCTATGGGGCCAGTACGAATTTCGCTGAGGTCTCCGCCAATGAGCGGCCGCTGAATGTCTATGGCTACTCAAAACTTGTCTTTGACAACTATGTCCGCCGCTTGATTCCGGAAATGAAGAGCACCGTTATCGGGCTCCGTTACTTCAACGTGTATGGAGCTCGCGAACAGCACAAGGGCCGGATGGCCAGCGTCATCCATCACTTCACCCGGCAGCTCAAAGACACCGGCGTCATCCGCATGTTCGAGGGTTCTGGTGGCTTTGCGGACGGCGAACAGCGGCGCGACTTCGTCTTTGTGAAGGACTTGGCGCGGATCAACATGTTCTTCGCCGGTTTACTGGACGAAGCCCCGCGAAAGGCTGTTCATGCGGTGGTCAACGCTGGTACTGGCGAAGCCCGTACGTTCAAGGCAGTAGCCGAGGCGCTTATGCAGGTGCATGGGCCTGGCGAGATCGAGTACATCCCGTTTCCGGGTGATCTGAAGAACCGTTACCAACACTACACTCAAGCCGACGTCACGGGTCTGCGGGCAGTGGGCTATACGGATCCATTTAC
>DATDHL010000243.1:0-5333 GCA_036521575.1 Edaphobacter sp.
GTCCAGCCGAGGCCGCTACGGCTCGTACCTTCTCCGCGACCGCATCCACCACCAGCTCCATCCTCGTCGCGGAGCCCGCATGATCGCCATCTCCAACGGCGGAGCCATCCCCGACACCAACCTCTTCGCCGTCATCCTCCAGCCCGAAGGCGTCCAGATCGCCACCCTCGACGAGCACTTCGCCGTCGACTCCTCCCCCGGCGACGTAATCCTCCTCGGCAACGCCAGCTGGCGCATCCAGCGCATCGAAGCCGCCGGACGAGTTCTCGTCGAAGACGCCCACGGAGCCCCACCCAGCCTGCCCTTCTGGGAAGGCGAAGCCCCGCAGCGCACCGCAGTCCTCTCCACCGGCGTCGCCGAACTCCGCGAGCACATCTCCGCCCTTACCCCCAACGTCACGCCCAGCTACATCTCACCCGCCGACCCCGAGGTAGCCGCCGCCACCGCCTGGCTGATGGAACACTGCGGCCTCTGCCCCGGCGGAGCCCAGCAACTCATCGCCTACATCGTCACCGGCCGAGCCGTCCTCGGTGCCGTACCCTCTAAGACGACCATCATCGCCGAGCGCTTCTTCGACGAGGGCGGCGGCATGCAGCTCATCCTCCACGCCCCCTTCGGCGGCCGCATCAACAAGGCCTGGGGACTCGCCCTGCGCAAGCGCTTCTGCCGCGGCTTCAACTTCGAGCTGCAAGCCGCCGCCACCGACAACGGCATCAACATCTCCCTCGCCGAGCAGCACAGCTTCCCACTCGCCGATGTCTTCCAGTTCCTCAGCGAACACACCGCAAAAGACCTCCTCGAACAAGCCGCCCTCGCCTCCCCGATCTTCAAGAACCGCTGGCGCTGGGCCGCGGGACGCAGCCTCCAACTCCTCCGTTTCTCCAAAGGCAAGCGCATCGCCCCACAGATTCAGCGCACCCGCTCCGAAGACCTCCTAGCCAGCGTCTTCCCTCAAGCCGCAGCCTGCTTCGAGACCATCGAAGGCGACATCCAGATCCCCAACCACCCACTCGTCAACGAGGTCATGAAAGACGTCCTCGGCGAAGCCATGGACCTCGAAGGCCTCATCGAAGTCCTCCGCGCCATCAAGGACGGCGCCATCCGCTGCCTCGCCGTCGACACCCCCGTCCCCTCGCAGTTCGCCCACGAACTCCTCAACGCGAACCCATACGCCTTCCTCGATGAAGCGGGCCTCGAAGAACGCCGCGCGCGCGCCGTCTCGCTCTCGCGCACACTCCCCGCCAGCGTCCTCGAAGAAGCAGGCCGCCTCGACCAAAATGCCATCGACGAGATCCGCCGCGAGTGCTGGCCCGACATCCGCGACGAGCACGAGCTACACGACCTCCTTCACTCCCTGGTCGCACTCCCCATAGACTTCTTCATCGAAAGCCCCGACGCCCGCCACTGGCCCACACTCTACGACCGCCTCACCACCAAAGGCCGCGTCCAAACCATCGACTGCAACGGCATCATCTGCTGGACCTCCGCCGAACGAGCGTCGCATGTGGCGGCGCTGTGGCCATCGCAAGGTAATGTGACCGGTGAAGTTACAAAAGAACAAGCCCTCAAACAATGCGTCCAAGGCTGGGCCCAACTCCTCGGCCCCACCACTGCCAACACATTCGCACAACGCCTCTCCCTCGACGCGGGCGAAGTCTTCCAATCCTTCCTCGCGATGGAGATGCAGGGCCTCCTCATGCGAGGCATCCTCGAACACTCAAAGCCGCAGCATGACCAAGACATCGAGTGGTGCGAACGCCGCATCCTCCAGCGCATCCACCGCCGCACCCTCCACACTCTACGCAAGCAGATCGAACCCGTCACCCCAGCGGTCTACATGCGCTGGCTCCTCGGCTGGCAACACCTCGCCTCTCAGACGCAACTCACCGGCGAAGAAGGCGTACTCGAAGCCCTCCACCAGCTCGAAGGCTTTGAATCCCCAGCCATCGAGTGGGAGCGCACTCTCCTCCCCTGCCGCATCGCCAACTACGACCCACGCTGGCTCGACGCCCTCTGCCTCTCCGGAGCCGTCGGCTGGGGCCGCATCTCTCCCCACCCCGCATGGTCGGAGGGTGATGGCGCCGCCCCCCGCCGCGTCATTCCCACCAACGCCGCCCCCATCACCTTCTACGTCCGTGAGTCTGCCGACTGGCTACCCCACGCCCTGAGCCAGCAACGTGTCGAAGAGATTCACTTGCAACAAGCCCTTAGCCCCGAAGCCCTGCAAGTCCGCTCGCTCCTTCAACAACGCGGAGCCTGCTTCTCAAACGACATCCAACGCATCCTGAACCTCTCAAAGCACCAGACCCAGCACGCGCTCTGGGAACTCGCCACAGCTGGTCTCGCAGCCGCCGACGGATTCGACCAGCTCCGCATCATGATGGACCCCCGCCGCAAATCCGCCACTTCAGAGACCCCAGGAAAGCGGTCGACCCGCAGCACCGCAGGCCGATGGTCGCTCCTCACCGAAGAACTCCACGCCGCGCCCACCGCCATCGAGCAGGCTCGCCGCACCGACGCCGCCCTCGAGTCCTTTGCCCGCATGCTCCTCGCCCGTTATGGCATCCTCTTCCGCGACCTCCTCTCCCGCGAGTCCAACGCCCCCAAATGGCGCGATCTGCTCGGCATCCTCCGCCGTCTCGAAGCCCGCGGTGAGATTCGCGGTGGCCGTTTCGTCTCGGGCTTCGGCGGCGAACAATTCGCTCTCCCTGAGGCCGTCGACTCCCTTCGCGCAGCCCGCACCCGCGAGTGCTCCGCAACCATCGCCGTCGCCGCCGCCGACCCGGCAAATCTAGCCGGAATCATCGTCCCCGGCGAACGCGTCCCCTCAATCCCGGGAAGGCAGGTCCTCTACCGTAACGGCAGTCTTCTTCTCGAAGAGAGTCGCGTCCTACCTGCAGACCTTTCCCCCGCACTCGTCCCCGCACAAATCACATCCACGCGGTCGGCCTTACCATTGTTCTAAAGATGCCGGAATCAACCAATCCCGCACCACTGCCACCGCCAGAAGACCCCACCGAACTCGCGGACGAAGACTACTACTACGAAGGCCCATACCTCGTCTTTACCGCCGCCTACCACCTCAAGCGCGGATACTGTTGCAACTCAAACTGCCGTCATTGCCCTTACCGCTAGCACCTTACTCATGTAGGGGAGGCGGCAACGGAGGAGGCGGAGGCACACCCGAGGCCTGCGCAATATGACTTCCACGCAATGCCTTGGAGTTATTGACGATCAGCAATATCCGAGGGTCCTTCCGATAGGGTGCCAGCAAGGAATCCCCCCCCATCTCCGACAGGATGTCGAATCCGCCCTCGCTAGCCATCGTCAGATAGTGCAGCATGGTCTCTTCATCCCCACGCCGTGCATAAAGACGAGCCAACTCATAACAGAACCGTGCATGATCTTCCGGCGATAGCATCCGAGTCGTCACTCCCGCCGTGCCATGATGTTGCAGCATCCCCGGATCCAGCTTGAGCGCGATATCGTACTCCTTACGCGCACTCTCAAACTCCTTCTTGTCGAAGTAAGCTGTTCCCAGGTTGGAGTGGAACGTCGCCGATGTCTTGTCCAGCTTGATCGCGCGGCTGTAGTCGGAGATGGCTGCTCCGTACCGACCTTCCATGTACTCCAGAGCGCCAAGATTATTCCAGCCCTCAGGGTTCTTTTTCTTGATCTTCACCACACGCTGGAAGTACGCGCGTGCCTGCGCCGGATGCCGCAATTCCAGCTCCGTAACGCCCATTTTGTTCAGCAGCTGCGGAGCATCCCCGCCATGCTGCAGAGCATAGCCGTAGTACACCAGCGCGTCTTCGGGGAAACGTCGTGCCCGCAACACATCAGCGGCCATCTCCAGTTGTGCAGCCGTAGCCGTCGTTGCATCCGGCAGATGCGCCTGAATCGAAGGCCACTGCGGATCCTGGTGGGCCTCCTGGCGTGTAATTTCGTGGCTTATAGCATCCTTCTGCGTGTTCTGCGCGCTGGCGGCCAGCGCATTGACAGTCAGCAAACTGAAGAGGATGAGAAGGGAGGAACGGTAATGCGTGCCCATTGGTATACCTCCGCGAGGTACGCCCACATCATCGGCCTACTTTACGCGTCTGTCAATAGTCCTATGGTGCTGAAACCCCTACAGTTGTTGTCGATGCTGTCACAGGAACCGCGGCCGAAGCCTGGATCATGAGGGCCATCCGCGGAAAGCTGAAGCTACCGCCCGCATCATCGATCACATTCACCTGCACCACATACGTCCCCGGTTTAAGCTGCGTCAGCGGCACATCGAACTGAAACGCCACCGCCCCACGCTCGGGAATGTTGACTGCATTGGCCTCCACTAGTGGCGTCTCATAGACCTTCACCCCGCCGCTCAGAAACTCGATGCTCGTAAGGACGTGGACCGCTCCCGAAGGCCGCCGCGTCAAACCCGGGGAATCTGCCGGACCAGGCCCCTCCACCTTCTGCCTCGACGGATCATAAACCTCATACAGGAAATAGAGATGCTGGTCCTGCCGAAAGACATGAGGCACATTCGGAATCCACTCCACCCCATCCCTCACTAGCGGATTCACAGTCTTTTTGGCAGCATTCGGCGTTCGCTGACTCGAGAGCACAATCGAGCTCAGCTTCAGCGGGGCCTTCTTCAGGTCCGGAACCTGCAAGTCGGTCTCGAAGCTCCCCATGCGCCCTGTCTCGTTCTCCCGCACCACAAACTTCAGGTGGTATTTTCCAGGAGCCAGCGTGAATCCGCTCGAGTACTGAATGTTCTTGCGCTGCACCTGCTGCGCCGCATCGAGCGCCAGCTTCACCGTGTCGCGAACATTGCCGACAACGATCCCCTGAGCATTCTTCACCTGCCCGATAATGTCGATGTTCGCCTTGCTCTTATCGCCATTCTTGACGAACGGAATCTGCGACCCCGGCACAATCAATGACACAGGAATAAAGAACCGGTTGTCCTCCAGCCGGAAGTAAAGCGCCTGCAGATACACCGCAACATCCGTAGCCGGCAGATCGCTGCGCAGCTGCTCTGTCAGCTGTATCTCACGATCTTCCGTCTTCGAATGTTGAAAATCCGCCGGCGCGTAGTATCCCGGCCGATAATCCATCTTCGCGTCGCTGCGGTTCAGCTTCACTGTCAGGTGACGATAGCTCCCATCCCGCGCCGTATTCGTCGAGCGAAACCCGATGATGTAGTAAGCCTCCGTATCATGCTGTATCTGCTGAAACGCCGGGGCAAAATCATTCGAGTCGAAAAACGCCTTACCGCCCGTATCACTCGACAACGTCGCCAGCGTCTCCTGCGATCCAAAGTTCGCATCCAGATTCGCCTGCAT
>DATDHL010000244.1:0-1697 GCA_036521575.1 Edaphobacter sp.
TCGTAGTAGGCGACACCGAGACAGACATTCTCTTCGCGAAGAACGCCAACCTCCTCTCCTGCTGGGCAACCTACGGCTACGGCGACGCCCGGCGCTGCAAAGCCCTCTCACCCGACTTCGAACTCCACAAACTTACTGACCTGCCAGCGCTCATCACCACTTCACCAAGTAGAGCCTCCAGCGAAACTCATTGACCGACCAATCCGTCTTCCTGCTACGCTCAAATCAATCCACTCAACCGAAGGACCCGAATGCGTCTGTTTGCCCTTGCAACCCTCTTCGCCATAGCTCCCCTCGCGATCGCCCAGCGCCCCCAGCAAAACCTCACACCCGAGCAGACCAAGGCCCTCATCGAAAAGCGCGAATCCATCGAGAAGCAGCTCGAAGACATCGCCATCATCGACCGCAAGATCATGGTCCCCATGCGTGACGGCATCCGCATGGCAGCCGACATCTACCGCCCCAAGGACACCACCAAGAAGTACCCCATCATCTTCTCCCACACCCCCTACAACTTCAACTTCTGGGACGTCCGCCTCGGCACCTACCGCGACATGACCAACGAGCTCGACGCCGTCAAGCGCGGCTACGTCCTCGTCGAGATGAACGAGCGCGGCCACTTCTTCTCCGAGGGCAACTACGACATCCTCGGCGCGCCCCTCACCGATGCCGATGACCAGTTCACCTGGATGTCCACCCAGCCCTGGTCCTCCGGCAAGATCGGCCTCATCGGCTGCTCCTCCACCGCCGAATGGCAGCTCGCAGCGGCCTCGCTTGGCAACAAGGCCCTCACCACCATCATCCCGCAGAGCTTCGGCGCAGGCGTCGGCAAAGTAGGTCAGTACAACGAGCAGGGCAACTGGTACCGCGGCGGCGCCGTCCAGATGCTCTTCATCGACTGGATCTACAGCCAACAGAACCAGGTCCGCCCGATGTTCCCCAAGGACACCCCCCAGGCCGACCTCATCAACGCCTCAAAAATGTTCGACCTCGCCCCCGCAATGCCTCCAGTCGACTGGGCCAAGGCCTTCACCCATCTCCCCGAGCAAGACATCATCTCCGCCGTCGGCGGCCCCAAGGGCATCTTCTCCGACAAGATGCCCATCGACACTGGCGGAGCCATGATCCAGCGCACCCCCAACGACCCAGCCTGGCGCAAAGGCGGTCTCTGGCAATCCGACACCATGCCTATCCACGTCCCCGGCTACTGGTTTATGACCTGGTACGACGTCTCCACCGGCCCCAATCTGGCTGCTTACAACTTCGTCCGCAACGACGCCACCAACCCAGCCAAAGACCAGCAGTACGCCGTCATCGCGCCCACCCTCCACTGCGGCTACAAGCGCGCAACAGAAAACACCGTAGTCGGCGAACGCAGCATGGGCGATGCCCGCCTCGATTACGACGCACTCACCTACGCCTGGTTCGATCATTTCCTCAAGGGTGAAGACAACGGCCTCCTCGAGAAGCAGCCCAAGGTTACCTACTTCACCATGGGCTCGAACAAGTGGCAGCACGCCAACTCCTGGCCGCCCGAAGGAGCCAAGCCCGTCACACTTACCCTCACCAGCGGCGGGCACGCCAACACCCTTCACGGCGACGGCAAACTCGAATTCACCCCCACCACGCCGGCACCCGCGAAGGCCGCGAAGACAAAACTCAAACCCACGCCCGACATCGCCGACCTCTTCACCTAC
>DATDHL010000245.1:0-6644 GCA_036521575.1 Edaphobacter sp.
GCCAAACAGCACGGCATCGGCGGAGTAGCCCTCGGCAACACCAACCACTGGATGCGCGGAGGCACCTACGCCTGGCTCGCCGCCGAAGCCGGCCTCTTCAGCCTCTGCTGGAGCAACACCCTCGCCAACCTCCCCGCCTGGGGAGCCACCACACCCACCCTGGGCAACAACCCCCTCGTCATAGCCATCCCCCGCGCAGGCGGCCACATAGTCCTCGACATGGCCATGTCCCAGTTCTCCTACGGAACCCTCGCCTCCTACAGCAAGCGCAACCAGCCTCTCCCCGTCGACGGCGGCTTCGACACCGCAGGCAACCTCACCCGCGACGCCGCTGCCATCGAAGCCTCCCAACGAGCTCTCCCCATCGGCTACTGGAAAGGCTCAGGCCTCGCCCTGGTCCTCGACATGATGGCCACCATGCTCTCCGGAGGCCTCGCCACGCACCAATTACCGCTCGATCCCCTCCGCGAGACCGGCCAATCCCAACTCTTCCTCACCATCGACCCCACCAACCTGGTCAGCGCCACCGAACTCACCCAAATCGCCGACGCCATCATCGACGACCTCCACCGCGCCACCCCCGCCGACCCCACCAAGCCCATCCGCTATCCCGGCGAACAAACCCTCCAGCTCCGCGAAGAAAACCTCCGCCTCGGCGTCCCAGTCGACCCCGACCTCTGGCAAAAAATCACCAGCACCTACCCATAGTTACCGCGCTTATTTCCCCGCGCTAGCCACAACTTTCTGCCCAGCTATGACCGCCCGAGCATGCGCCACCTCCGGCATCCCCGGATCCCCATCCTTCCACGCCGCAACAAACCTCGCATACTCCGTCCGAGCCGCAGCCCCATCCCCCGCAGCCTCGCTACTCCGAGCCATCCCATACAGCGGAAACCCTGACTTCGGCCGCTCCACCAGCGCAGCCTCGTAAGCCTTGTGAGCCCCGGCATAATCCCCCGCCCGCATCAACACCGCCCCCTCCGTCTCACCCACTGGCCGGATATAAGTAGGAGGCTCCCGATAACCCAGCCCCTTCTCCTCCAACGCCGCCTCATCAAACAGAGCCTTCGCCTCATCCAGCTTCTTCTGCTCAGCCAGAATCGCCCCCCGCAGCTCCAGCGACATAATCGACAAACACTAAACCAGCGGCCCCGGCAAAGCATCCGGCATCACCGCCGCCATCACCGGCACCTTCGCCTCCTCTTTCTTCTTCTTCGGAGCGTCCTTCACCTTCTGCGACATATGCCACAACTCCGCATCCAGCCGCATCGAAGCCGCCTGCGCCGCAACCGAATCTCCCGCCTGCACCGCAATCATGCCACGGGCAAACTCCTTCAATTGCCCAGAAAGAAACTTCAGATTCTCTAACTTCTCATCAGGCTTGGTCCCCTCCAACATCTTCTGCACACCCGCCCAATCCCCCGTCCGCAGAGCCACCGGCAGCTCCGCATCCAGCCGAGTCATCCCATCCCGCGGCACATTGATATAAAGCGTCTCCCGAAACTGCCCCCGCGCTCCCGACAACTTCCCCGACAGCGCCGTAGCCTCCCGCAGCTTCCCTTCTTCCATCAAATTCGCAATCCCATACATCAGGTTGTGGACATAGTTCCAGTCATCATCCACTCCCACATGCTGATCGCGCATATACTGCTCATCCACCGCCGTCGAAGCCGCAAACCAATGCTCCGCCTGCGCATAATCACCCACCCTGTAAAAAATATGCCCCGGCATATGCACCATATGTCCCGACGCCGGAGCCAGACTAGCCAGCACCGTAGCGCTCCCCACTGCCTTCTCCGGATGCGCACTCGGCTCCATCGCATGAATCCAGTAGTGGTGCGCCGCCGAATCATTCGGAGCCGCCTTCAGCACCTCCTCCAGAATCGCAATCTCCTCCTTCGTCCCCTTCTTCGGCTCCCCGGCCTCGTCATACCCATCGCGAACGCTGTTCGAGAAAAAGATCTTCGCCTGCAAATCCGCCGGATACTCCTTCACCAACTGCCGCAAGATCGCAATCTCCTTCGCGTCGTCTGTCCTCGCTCCCGGCTCCGCAGCCTTCGCCGCTTCACTCCCCGCGACCGCCGCCTCGATATAAAGCCGCTCAGCCTTCCCCGCACGATCCTTCAGCCGCACCGCATTGGCTAGCGCCTGATCCGCATAAGCATTCGCATCGCTGCTCCTGAAGATCAAAGCCTGATGCAGCCCCCAGTAGCACATCGCGCAATCCGGATCGACCCGCACAGCCTGCTCAAACGCCTTCAACGACTCGTAGTCCCAGAAGTCATGCAGCAGATTCAGCCCCTGATCAAACCAAACCTGAGCCTCAGGCTTGGCCGTAATCGCCAGATGACTATTCCCAATCCCCGTCATCTTCACCGGCACAGGCAGCTTCTCCGGCGCAGGAATCTCCTTCATCGCCCCCATGTCATGCCCAGCCATATTCATCTGCGCCACAGCAGGACAAGCAGCCACCAAGACTATCGAAGCAACAAAACTCAAGCACCGAACCAGCATCGAACCCTCTTTCAACGAAACATCACCGTAATCAGCCTACCCACATATCGCCTCTTCGTGAAGAACCCATCTTTGCGGAAGCCAGCCCATTAGGGCTACACTCCCCGCTGCACCAATCCCAACATTCAGGAGGTACCTGTTATGGCGGCCCCCAAACTCATCACCTACTTCCAAACCTTCAAAACCGATGCCCTCGGCCAGATATTCATGAGCGGCATTCTCGACGTATCCACCTACAACCAGGTCAACGTCGAAATCATTCAATGGCCTCATGCTGCGGTCAACATGACCGTCAGCTGCGACATGGGCAAGATCACCGGTCAAACCCTCGCACAGGTCGTCGGCCAGTTCCCCCTCGGCACCGCAGGCCAAATCCACAGCTTCAACGTAATCGGTCCCGAATTCAGCCTCGTCCTCACCGGCAGCACACCCAACACCGACGTTCCAATCCAAGCCTGGATCTTCCTTCACTAAACGCTATACCCACAAAAACACAGGCTGGTCCTGTCCTGACGCCGCTCGCACAATGCGCTCCACCACGCGCATGCCATTGCTTCCATTCGTAAACACCACAATGGCCGAACGACTCTCCGGATGCACCAGAACAAGGTTCTTCCAGCCCCCGTTGTCTCCCCATTGCCAAAGGTAACTGCGCCCAGCCTCTTGCTCGATCCCCCACCCCAGCCCCCACGAGAGCGAGCTGTTGATCCGCGAGTACGGCTTCATCATCTCAGTACGCATCGCAGACTTCAAATCGAACGTCTCTCCTCGCGGTGTCGACAGCCGCGCCAAAAACACCGAATAATCCTGCACTGTCGTCAGCAGGCTAAACGCCACATTCGGAACAATCTCATTCGGAATAGGAGTATGCGCCGGAGACAGCTTCGGCGCCATTGCCTGCACAATCGCATCGTTGTTCCAGGCCCCCAGCGGCTTGTCGCTCTTCTCAATCAATTCGAACAATTACATCGCAAAATCCCGGTTGTAGAAAGGATCGTTTCCCTTATGCCCCGCCACCAGCCGGTCCGCGCCATCCCCCCGCCATAAATACGTCGAGGACCTCATCCCCAGCGGCTTCATCATGCGGTCCTGTATCCATTGTTCGAAACCGACACCAGTAATCTTCTCCACACAACGCTGCAGACAATAAAAACCCTCTCCCGAGTACCGAAACCTGGTCCCCGGCTCAAAGCTGGGAGTAAGTGTAAGTGGTTGATCCCGCCCATCTCGCCAGTTCGGCAACCCGCTCGAGTGGCTTAGAACGTGCCGCGCCGTCACCCGCTCACCATACGAACCGCTCAGGGTGTTGTCCTGAAGGTACAGTTTCAACGGACGATCGAGGTCGAGCTTGCCTTCATCAACCAGCTGCAGCACCGCATACGCAAACACAGGCTTTCCCATCGACGCTGCAGGAAACAACGAATCCACAGTAATCGGAGCCTTGGTCGCAGCATTCGCCACACCCGCATAGTGCTGCCAGATCAGCTGGTCTCCCTGCACCACTCCAATACCCACTCCCGGCAACTGCGCCAGTTCCATCAAACGCGGCAGTGTCGCCATAAACGCATCATCCGGCGGCACTATTGCAGGTGCCATTGCCGCCTCACCCCTGCTCTGCAGGCCAGCAAAAGAAAATAGCAACGGCGAGGCAAACGCAGTCTGAACGAACTTTCGACGGTCCATCGGCACCCTCAGAGATCAACCCGTCCTACGAACCGGCCGCAAGCAAAGTTCCTTTTCGCCATAAACTTCGCGACATAGGCTGCGTTAGTCGCCCACGTACTGACTCACAATTCGCAAACACCCTGTTACTCCGCGTACCATCTCCTTAGATGGATCTCGCGGCCAAATCCGCCCTTCTCCAAACCACCCTGCGCGATCTCGGCAGCGTCATGGTCGCCTACTCCGGAGGCACCGACTCCGCATACCTCGCCTACGCGGCCCACCAGGCCCTAGGCGACAACATGCTCGCCGTCATCGCCGACTCCCCCTCACTCCCCCGCACCGAGCTAGCTGCCGCCCTCGCCTTCGCCGCCCAGCACTCCATCCCTACCCACATCCTCCAAACCGCCGAGCTTGAAAACCCCGACTACCAGCGCAACGACGCCCAGCGCTGCTTCCACTGCAAAGACGAGCTCTTCACCCAGATGGAACACCTCCGCGCCCAACGCCGCTTCGCCCACATCGCCTACGGCATGAACCTCGACGACCGCGCCCCCTCTGTAGCAGCCTTCCGCCCCGGCCAGCAAGCCGCCGCCCAACACCACGCCGTAGCCCCGCTCGTCACCGCCCAACTCACCAAGCCCGAGATCCGCACCCTCGCCCGCGAAGCCAACCTCACCATCTGGGACAAGCCCGCCAGCGCCTGCCTCTCCTCCCGCATCGAGTACGGCCGTCCCGTCACCCGCGAAAACCTCACCCAGGTCGAACAAGCCGAAGCCGCCCTCCACGCTCTGGGCTTCCAACAAGTCCGCGTCCGCCACCACGGAGACCTCGCCCGCATCGAAATCTCCCGCCCCGAACTCCCCCGCGCCCTCAACATCGAAACCCTCGACCGCATCACCGCCGCCCTCCGCCCCCTCGGCTTCCTCTACATCACCCTCGATACCCAGGGCTACCGCTCCGGCTCCATGAACGAAGTCCTCCCCGCCACCGCCATCACCCCCGCCACCCGCTAATTTTTACCGTCGCCTTTTTTTGCTTTTGTCATCCCCGCAGGGCATCTGCTTCTGCCTTTGCCTCTCTTGTTTGTCATCCCCGAAGGGGATCTGCTTTTGTCGTTGTCGTTGCCTTTGTCGTTGTCGTTGCTTTTGTCGTTTGCTGTTGCTTTTGCCCGTTCTCTTCCACCCAACACCTACTGTGTCATTTCGACCGAAGCAGATCACAGCTTCATCGTGAGCTGCGCAGCGGAGAAACCTGCTTCTCTACCCATACCCTTTTCCCAGCCCCAAAAACCCGCCCTTGCTTCTGCCGTTGCCGGTTGCCCGTTATCCACCCGACCCAAACCGAGTCACTTCAACCGAGACAGCCCTCGTGGGGAGGCGCTGTAGGCGCCATTCATACCAGCATGGGGTGAAGCCCCATGTCCCAAAGCACGCCAAAATAAGAGGGCTGAAAGCCCGACCGATAAACCCCAAAGCCGCCAAAAAACCTGTCAAGCCCCACCACCCCCAACTCCTTGCAACCAAACCACATACCATTGCCGATCAATTTCCCTCCGCCTGCTAAACTAGTTATAGGAATCAAACAAGAAAGAGCCTCGGCGAAAGCCGAGGCTCTTCGCATTAGACCCAAAGGTCCAGGTCCAGACCTAAGCCACATCTTTCGAAGACTTTAGGACCAAAAGTACCCAGGGGGGAGGTACCCACCCAAGCGCAACGACAAGGACCACACCCAAGAATCTATCCCCATGAAACAATAGCCCCCATGCGCATCGCCTACCTCGACTGCTTCGCCGGCATCAGTGGCGACATGTTCCTCGGAGCCCTCATCGACGCCGGGCTGGACCCGCAGATTCTCCACGACGCCACCACCGCCCTCAACCTCAACGCCTCCCTCAAGATCGAAAAGGTAGACCGCAGCGGCATCTCCAGCACCAAAGTCCACGTCCTCGAGAACGGCAAATTAGCCGAAGACCCGCACACGTACCACCCAACCCACACCCACCCTCACGATCACTTTCCCAACAAGATCCAAGACCAACGCCCCGCCGAAGACCACGCCCACCATCACCACCCCAAGACCCAGCACCTACACAAAACCGGCCACCCTCACACCCACGACGACCATCACGAACACGGCCACGAGCACAGCCATAGCGAACACACCCACGGCCGCTCCCTCACCGACATCCGCGCCCTCATCAACACCGCCAACCTCCCCGCCGCAGTCAAAGCAACCGCAATCCAGACCTTCGAACTCCTCGGAACCTCCGAAGCCAAAATCCACAACGTAAACATCGAAAAGATCCACTTCCACGAGGTAGGCGCAGTCGACGCCATCGTCGACATCGTTGCCGCCGCCGCAGGCATCCACGCCCTCCACATCGACAAATGGTTCGCCTCCCCCCTCAACGTAGGCGGAGGCACAGTCGACTGCGCCCACGGCCGCTTCCCCATCCCCGCCCCCGC
>DATDHL010000246.1:0-4494 GCA_036521575.1 Edaphobacter sp.
AGCCGCTGCCCGAGCCAAAGCAATCTTAGCTGCCGGATACACATCGCTCCCCAATACGAAGTCAGCGCCGCGATGAGCCAGCACAACTTGAAAATCAGCAACTGCCAGCGCTCCTTTATCAACCTCGACATGCGCCAATCCACGCAGATAAGGCGTCAGCGAAATCTGATCGTACTGCTCCAGCCGCTCCAGCGCATTTAAAGCGCCCGCCGGATTCTTGGCTCCAAGCTCAGTCGCTGCCTCAAGATTCGGGACGTAGTACTGCATGACCGCCGTATTCTCGGGATAACTTTGGAGTAGATCGTTCCTCGCCCTCTCCGCGCTCGCACGATCACCACACAATGCCGCAGCCATCCCGCCGTTGAAGTTCGCCACCGGCCCTCGCGACATCCCTTTCAACTCACCTACCATTACCAGCGCCTCACCACATCGCTCTGCAAGCGCCCGATCCAGCGCACCCTGCGCCAGCATGTACGCATGCGCGCCCGAAGTCACAGAAGTTTGACCTCCTGCCATACTCCTCCAGACCGTGGCGCTCTCGGCCATCTGTTCCGTGTTGTCCAGATACAGCCCATAGTCTGTGAGCCGCGTATAACTCACCGAAACACCGCGACGCAGCGAACCAACCTCTCGCGCAACCACATCCTCCCTTCCCGACAGATAAGCCGCCGCCAGGGCACGTCCACTCGACACAACTCCTAATCGTTCGCTCTGATTCTCCAGGTGCAACGCGTCGCTGTAGCGATCCAGCCCAATCATCGCCAACTCAGCTTCGCGATACGCATCCGCCTGATAAGGATCCTCACCATAGGCCTGCTCTGCAGCTAGTAGTGCCTCTACCAAATGTCCTTCCGCACGAAAAACCCGCGCCAACCCCACCATCCCCTCAGCATCGTTCGGATAGAGCTCCGTATACTGGCGTATCGTCCCCAGCGCCCCGCCGTAGTCTCCGCTGCTGTTCATCTCATAGCAGAACTCCACCAACCGCCGCACCGAATCGCTCGCATGCGCTGCCGCAACCTGGGCCAAACCGGCCGCACTTGCCGCGGCTATCTCTGCCTTCTCTGCCCGATATAGCCAGGCCAACCGCATCTGCGCCTGGATAAATCTTGCATCCAGCCCCACCGCCTGATGGTACGCTCTAATCGCATCCGACGTCCTACCCTGCTGCATCGCAGCCTCGCCCAAAGCATACGCATGGAGCGCCGCCACATTTGCCGTAGCCTCATTCTCCAGCGGAATACTTGTCTCGTCGATCGTCGCAGCAGCCTCGCCCATCTCCGCACGCATCTGTCGAGCCAGCCTTCCAATCGCCGCAGGAATCTCCTCCCGCTTACCTGCCGTCTCCTCCACGCTGGCCAGCTTATCGTTCGATTCAGTATTCAGCACATCCACGCTGATGACGTAAGGCTCTTCTCCCCCACCCCTCACCTCGCCATATAGATAGGCCTTCGCTCCAATCATCTGCGCCACCTTCCGCGCCGATACATTTGCCCCAGCCTTCCCGCCTTCATCTGTAATCTGCCGCGCGCCAGCCTGATAAGCGTCATCCCCCCGCACCTTCAACGCCTTCGACTGCCGCAGTTCAATCTCCAATCCCTCCAGCACCGTGCCATCCAACATCGGATCGCCCGTCTTATTCTGAACCACCGCAAGCAGCAGTGCCTCGTCAGGCTGCAACACTACAGGACGCAGTCGCCCGCTTCGCACCAGCAGAAAAATCCCACCCACACCTACAGCAATCACAACTGCGGCAATCAGCGCCTTCCAAATCCCGCCTCTTTGTCGTACCGACACCTCCGGCGTCACCAGTTCCTCAACTTCGTCCGACACGGCAGCTTCATCCACACTAACTTCAATCCCGAAAGATCTCTGCGCAGCACTCGCCCTGGCCTCGGACTGCATCACGTTAGGCCCTGCGTGGACCTCCGGGGGCTCCACAGTATTCGCGGTCGCTATCCGCGTTTCATTCTGCTCAACAGAAACCTTGATCTCTCTACTCTCAACCGCCACTCCGCCAGCCTTCTCGCCCTGCAGCGGCCGATCCTGCCCCACCCGCAGCGGTCGAATCATCAGCCCACCAGAACTCAATCCGCTCTCAGCAGGCACAGCCACATGCTCACCGGAAGCCTTCCGCATCGGACTCCTCGGTCGCGCCGTAGGCTCGGGCACACGCACCAAGGGAACAGCCCCACTGCTTCTCTTCAGCCGTCCTCCCTTGCCCAGCTTCTCCGCAATCTTTTCCAGTGCATCCCGTAACTGCTCCGCTGTCTGAAAGCGATCTCTCCTGTCCTTCATCAGCAGCCGAAGAATCATTCGCTCCAACTCTCGCGGAATCGAATCATTCCAGTTCCGCACCGGCTCCGGATCGCGCTCCAGCAGTTGCACAAACAACAGCGCACTCGTCGTCCCCCTGAATGGAACCTGCCTCGTCGCCATCTCATACATCACAATGCCCAGCGAAAACAGATCCGACCGCGCATCCAGCGCCTCACCCCGCGCCTGTTCCGGCGACATATACGCCAGCGTCCCTACCGTCGATCCCGCCACCGTCAGATCAAGCGATCGCGACATCCACCCGCCCTGCGCCTCCAGGTTGATCTTTGCCAGTCCAAAGTCCAACATCTTCGCCTGCTTCGAGCCATTCGCCTTGTTCACCAGAAAAATATTCGCTGGCTTGATGTCCCGGTGCACGATCCCCTTCCCATGTGCCACCGTCAGCGCATCGGCCACTTCCTGGCAATACCGTACGATCTCATCAGCCGAAAGCGCTCTGCGCGCAATCTTGTCCTTCAGCGTCTCTCCTTCCAGCAACTCCATCACAAGGTAGGGATCGCCATCCTGCTCGCCGATATCGAAGATCGTGCAAATATTCGGATGGTTCAATCCCGACGCCATGCGCGCCTCCTGAAGAAAGCGCTCTCGCATCGCTGGCATCTTGTAGTCATCTTTCAGCAGCTTCATCGCCACCTTACGGTGCAGCCGCTCATCCCACGCACGAAAGACCAGGCCCATACCGCCACCGCCCAGTCTGCCCAGGATCTCGTACGGCCCAAATCGCTGGCCAGTCTCCGGACTCATCCCTTATTGCATTCCATCTTTATCTCTCAAAAGCGCTTCAAGCTCTGCGATCATCTGCGCGAATCATAGCCATGCTCTCGTTCGTTCCTGCCTCTACTTCTGACCCGTCCTACACTTCGACAACCCAGCCCCTCCCAAATTGGAATAGCAGCATTTCGAATCAACGATGTACCAAGATGGTATGCACCTCCCTCTCAAAGGTCTCTACAACCATCGACGTAGAAAGCCCTCTTACGCACTCCATTTTCGTAACCTATCCCACCCTCCTATAATCACAGTGTGGCCATCCCAAACCAGTTCATGCGCAACTCCGCCGACCAGACCCTGCTCATCGATGCTGACGACACCCTATGGGAGAACAACATCTACTTCGAGCGTGCTATCGCCGCGTTCATCTCCTACCTCAACCACCGCACCTTCTCCGCCGAGCAGGTCCGTGAGCACCTCAACCACTGCGAACACGCCACCATCAAAGCACATGGTTACGGCCTCAGCAGCTTCCGACGCTCGCTCATCAACTGTTTCGAGCAGCTCAGCGACGCCCCCATCCCGCCTGACAAGCACGACCGCATCGTCAGCTTCGCTCAGTCCATCGCCGATCAGGAGATCGAACTCCTCCCCAACGTCGCCGATACTCTCGCCGACCTCGCCACCCGCCACCGCCTCATCCTCGTCACCAAAGGCAATCCCGACGAGCAGACCGACAAGCTCCGCCGCTCCGGCTTAGCGCCCCACTTCAGCGCCGTTGAGGTCCTGCCCGAAAAGCACCACGAAGCCTATCTCTCCCTTGCCAGCCACCACGGCTGCGAGGCCTGCGTCACCTGGATGATCGGCAACAGTCCACGCTCCGACATCAACCCCGCCCTCGCCGCCGGTCTCCACGCCATCTTCATCCCGCACGACTTCACCTGGGTCCTCGAACACGAGGTCGTCAACCAGCCCCCCACCGGCCAAAACCTCCTCGAACTAGCCGGCTTCGCAGACCTCCTCCGCCACTTCTAATGAGGCTCTGAACAAGTCCCGATCCGAATCCGTTTGAAGGGGCGCGGCTTCAGCCGCGCCATAAGTGGCTCAATAGAATGGGGACCTTAGCCCCGGATGAAATACTTCTCTCATCAGAATGGTCGCGTCATCTGGCTTGTTCAGAGCTTTCCTAACTCATTCAATTTGCACATCAGATCACCGAACTGTAATGTTCGCTCCCCTCATCCGTCAGCATGAGTGTTCGGAGCAGAAGCCCCGACAATAAAGGAGCATCCAATGAACAACACAATCTGCCCATGCCGATCAGCCTGCACTTGCCCAAAACCCTGCCCCTGTGGCGAAGACTGCAACTGCCCCGCATCCAATTAACATCAAGCGGTGCGGACACCATCCGCGCCGCTCCTCTCCCAAAGGATTCCATGGCATCGA
>DATDHL010000247.1:0-12407 GCA_036521575.1 Edaphobacter sp.
ACGGAGATGGTGATGCCTGGCGACAATATTTCGCTCGAGATCACGCTGCACACGCCGGTTGCGATGGAGAAGGGTCTCCGGTTTGCTATCCGCGAAGGCGGACGCACCGTCGGCGCCGGCACCATCAGCGAGATCATCAAGTAAACAGGTTGGAAGTAGCGAAATCGAGGGCTGCCGGTTTGTGTAGAAGTTCATGGCCGGCAGCCACTCCAAACGATCTTTGAGGGCGTCTCGCAAGAGACTGGGAAAGAGAGCAATAAAATGGCTGGACAGAGAATCAGAATTCGGTTGAAGGCATATGACTACCGCGTCCTCGACACCTCCACCGGAGAGATCGTCGAGACGGCCAAGCGTACAGGCGCTCAGGTCGCGGGCCCCATTCCCCTGCCGACCATGAAGAACAAGTATTGCGTTCTCCGCTCGCCCCACGTCGACAAGAAGTCGCGCGAGGCTTTCGAGATTCGCACCCACAAGCGGCTGATCGACATTCTCGAGCCGACCCAGCAGACCGTAGATGCGCTGATGAAGCTCGATCTGCCAGCTGGTGTCGACGTAGAGATCAAGACCGTTCAGAAATAGCCACTAACCCCGGCAGTGCTGAGCGTGAAGCCCAGCATGATGAGGAAAGGAAAAGAAGATGTCAGTATCAGGAATTCTCGGCAAGAAGATTGGCATGACCCAGGTGTTCGATGATCGCGGTGATGTTCACCCGGTTACCGTGCTCAAGGCCGGCCCATGCGTTATAACGCAGCTCAAGACTCTCGCGAAAGACGGCTATGACGCTGCTCAGATCGGCTACGTCGACTTCGTGAAGGCTTCCAAGGTCAACAAGGCTATGACTGGCCATTTCGCCAAGTCGAATGTGCCGCCTGTCCGCGAGATCAGGGAGGTTGCCATCGAGAGGCCTGTAGCTGCAGGTGATGGTGAACAGCCTGCTGGGGTCAAGGCTGGCGATCGCATTCTGGTCGACATCTTCTCCGATGAGAAGTTCGTTGATGTCATTGGAACCTCCAAGGGCCGTGGCTTTGCTGGCGTTATTCGTCGCCATGGTTTCGGTGGCGGTCCCAAGTCGCACGGTCATATGTTCCAGGTGCAGGGCTCGATCGGCGCATCGTCGTTCCCCTCGCGCGTTTTCCCCGGCCAGCGTATGCCCGGCCACATGGGACACGAGCAGGTGACGGTTCGCAACCTGCGCATTCGCAGCATTGATGTGGACGATAACCTGATTATCGTTGAGGGTGCGGTACCTGGCCCGCGTGATGGCTATGTGTTGATCTCGAAGGCCAAGGCCCCACCGAGAGAGCGTCGCGGATTTGCTGGTGCAGCCACGAAGGACGCGTTGAAGGCTTCCAAGAAGGCAGCACCGAAGAAGAAGTAGCTAACCTCCACGGGGTTGAAGCTGGGCCCCGGGACAAACAAAGTTTTGGCCTGTCGCATCGATGACAGGCGCGAAGAGAGAAGAACGATGGCAAACATCAATGTAGTCAATCTCGGTGGAACCAAAGTCGGTGAGTTCGAACTCGCTGATGAGGTTTTCTCCGGAGAGATCAATGACGCGCTGCTCTGGGAGTCGGTGAAGCACTATCGTGCTGCGCTGCGCCAGGGAACGGCTGCAACGAAGAACCGCAAGCTCGTCTCGGGCGCCGGTAAGAAGCTCTGGAAGCAGAAGGGAACTGGTCGTGCCCGTGTTGGCTCGATCCGCACTCCTCTCTGGCGTGGTGGTGGTACGGTCCACGGACCTCAGCCGCGCAGCTACGAGTACGCCTTCCCGCAGAAGAAGCTCATGGGCGCGCTGCGTTCGGCGATCGCTGCGAAGATTGCTGACGGCAAGTTCACTGTCGTCGACTCGTTTGAGGTTCCCGAGGCGAAGACCAAGCTCTTCCGCACCGCGCTGAACAAGCTCGAAGCGGGCAAGACCACACTGCTGGTCGAGAGCAGCCGCAAGCTGGACGAGAAGCTTTATCTCGGTTCGCGCAATCTCGAGGGTGTAGAGCTCGTGCTCAGCTCCGAGGTTCACCCCTACGACCTGCTCCGCTACGAGCACGCTGTCTTCTCGAAGGACGCGATCGAAGCGCTGCAGGAGACGCTCAAGAAGTTTGTATCGAAGCGCAAGACTGCTCAGAAGGAGGTTGCGTAATGCCAACCCTCTATACCGTCATTCGCCGCCCCCTCATCACTGAGAAGGGCATGGGCGTGAAAGAGACCCAGAACACCCTGGTCTTCGAGGTTGCCGTGAAGGCCACCAAGACCGAGGTCAAGCAAGCTGTCGAGACTCTCTTCAAGGTCAAGGTCTCCGGTGTTCGCACCGCGACCGTTGAAGGCAAGGAGCGTCGCCGTGGCAAGTTCTCCGGCTACCGCCCCGACTGGAAGAAGGCTTATGTTCGCCTGAAAGAGGGCGAAAAAATGCCGGAGTATCTCAACAGCCTCTAAATGCGGGGCAGCAGGCCGCAGTAACAGATTTCAGGAACCGAAGCGTCGCTGAGAATTCAGCCGCGCAGCAGGCAAGGGAATAAAGACGATGCCGATCAAATCATTTCGACCGATTACCCCATCACTCCGCTTCGCGACGAAGCTGGTCAACGACGACCTGACGACGGACAAGCCGCACAAGCCGCTTCTCACCGTCAAGCAGCGCACCGGCGGCCGCAACAGCACGGGCGCGCTGACGATGCGTCACCACGGCGGCGGACACAAGCAGAAGCTGCGTCTCGTAGACTTCAAGCGCGACAAGTACGGGATCCCGGCCACGGTGACCACCATCGAGTATGACCCGAACCGCAGCTCGCGGATCGCTCTGGTCAGCTACGCGGATGGTGAGAAGCGTTACATCATCCAGCCGATTGGTCTCAAGGTCGGTCAGTCGATCATGAGCGGTCCGGATGCCGACATTCTGGTTGGTAATGCTCTGCCGCTGAAGAACATTCCGGTAGGTACGATCGTGCATAACATCGAGTTGCGTCCCGGTAAGGGCGCACAGATGGCGCGTTCGGCCGGAGCCCAGGTCAACCTGGTCGCCAAAGAAGGCGATTACGCCCTTCTGAAGCTGCCGTCCGGCGAGACCCGCAAAGTGCTCATCGAGTGCATGGCGACGATCGGCCAGGTTGGTAACACGGACCACGAGAACGTCACGATTGGTAAGGCTGGACGCAACCGCTGGAAGGGTATTCGCCCCTCCAACCGTGGTGTCTCGATGAACCCGGTCGACCACCCGCACGGTGGTGGTGAAGGTAAGACCTCGGGCGGACGTCACCCTGTAACTCCCTGGGGCCAGCCGACACGCGGATACAAGACCCGTAACAACAAGCGGACCGATGTGTTTATCGTCAACCGCCGCAGCAAGTAGTTTTGGGTTCCATCTAGAAATACCAAGTCTCGCAACTAAGAGATTCGTCGTATCCAGCATTGCAACAAGAAATCGGAGCTCAGCAAATGTCACGTTCAGCGAAAAAAGGTCCCTTCATCGACGGTCACCTGATGACCAAAATCAATGTGATGAACCAGACCAACGACAAGAAGGTCCTTCGCACCTGGTCACGCCGCTCGACCGTCCACCCGGACTTCGTCGGCCACACGATTGCGGTCCACAATGGCCGTAAGTTCATCCCGGTCTACGTGACGGAGAACATGGTGGGTCACAAGCTCGGCGAATTCGCGGCTACCCGGACCTTCAAGGGCCACTCCGCCAAGGCAGCTGAGTCTTCCGCGAAGCCGAAATAAGGCCAAGCACGAGGATAGGAAGCCCGATTAAGTTTTCGTTTTTTTGCCCTTCAAGGAAGAAGAAGTCATGGCTAAGGTAGCAGCAGAAAAAAGCAGAGAGTTCCGCGCTGAGGCGAAGTTCCAGCGCACCAGCCCGCAGAAGGCGAAGCTCGTCCTCGACCTGATCAAGGGCCTTCGCGTGGAGCAGGCGATCAACACGGTCCACTTCAGCACCAAGCGCATCGCTCCGGTGGTCGAGAAGGTGTTGCGTTCAGCGATCCAGAACGCAAACTATGTCTCGCAGGAGCAGGGTCTGGACGTGGATGTTGATAACCTCTACGTCAAGACCGCGATTGCCAACGAAGGTCCCCGCATGAAGCGGATCCGGCCCGCCCCGATGGGACGCGCCTTCCGTTATCAGCGCAGGCTCGCACACATCATCGTCACCGTCGCTGAGAAGAAGTCTGCCACTGCGGTCAGCGCAGCTGCCGAGGCAACGCCAGCACCGGCAACGAAGAAGACCACGAAGAAGGCAGCCACCAAGACCGCGGCCAAGAAGCCAGCAGTCAAGAAGGCCGCCGCAAAGAAGACAACAGCCAAGAAAGCCGCGAAGTAAGCACTTTTCGAGGCCGGTTTTTAGTAAGATTAAAGTTTTGCATGACCGCCCGCCGGCTCAACCGGCACAGGGCACGGAGTAAAGGGAAGCTATGGGACAGAAAGTCCATCCGTATGGGTTTCGCCTCGGCATCAACAAGCCGTGGAAGTCGCGTTGGTTTGTCGAGCGCGGCTATGACAAGCTGCTGGTCGAAGACGTCAAGCTCAAGGCTGAGTTGCGCGACAAGCTGAAGGCCGCTGGCGTCAGCTCGGTTGAAGTCGAGCGTCCTGGCAACAAGCTGCGCCTGATCATCCGCACTGCGCGTCCGGGCATCATCATCGGCCGCAAGGGCGCCGAGATCGACAAGTTGAAGGCCGACATCCAGAAGCGCACCAGCCGCGAAGTGTTTATCGACATTCTCGAGGTGAACAAGCCTGAGCTTGATGCACAGCTTGTTGCTGAGAACATCGCGCTGCAGCTCGAGAAGCGCGTCAGCTTCCGCCGTGCCATGCGCAAGTCGGTCGACTCGGCTCTCCGGTTCGGCTGCAAGGGCATCAAGGTTCGCGTCTCCGGCCGTTTGAACGGTAACGAGATCGCGCGCTCAGAGTGGTACCTCCAGGGCCGTCTGCCGCTGCACACGCTACGCGCTGATATCGACTACGGTTTCGCCGAGGCGCACACCACTTACGGCATCATCGGCGTCAAGACCTGGGTTTATCGTGGCGATATCTACGAGCAGAAGAAACGCCGCGACCAGGGTGTAACGACGGGCGCGTTCACGTCGTAATTGCAGCCGCTGGCTAGTTGCTTTAGCCGGTTGGTTGGGACAGAAAGATTTGATTCAGCTAGATCTGGCGAAGAGCTGGAAGCTAGCAGCTAATAGCTAGGGGTTTCGTTATGTTGATGCCAAAGAAGGTCAAGTATCGCAAGCAGCAGCGCGGCCGCATGTGCGGCAAGGCGTGGCGTGGCTCGGATCTCTCGTTCGGCGATTACGGCCTGAAGGTCATGGAGTGCGGCTACATCACCGACCGCCAGATCGAGGCCAGCCGTATCGCGATGACACGTTTCATCAAGCGCGGCGGCAAGGTTTGGCTGCGCCTGTTCCCAGACAAGCCGATCACGAAGAAGCCGGCCGAAACTCGTATGGGTAAGGGTAAGGGCGCTCCGGATCACTGGGTCTGCGTCGTTCGCCCGGGCAGGATCCTGTTCGAGATGGAAGGTGTTAACCCGGAGATCGCCAAAGAGGCGATGCGTCTGGCGGCCCACAAGCTGCCGCTGAAGACCAGCTTCGTCCAGCGCCACGATGTCAAGGCGACCGTGGCTGCCAAGTAACTTTAGGTTTTGAAGGAAAAGACAATGGAATTCGAAAAGATTCGCAACCTCAGTGACGAAGAGCTCAAGAGCGAGCAGACAAAAGCTGCAGAGCAGCTCTTCCGCATCCGCTTCCAGAAGAGCCTCGGCAACAACGAGGGCATCAAGAAGCTGCGGACGCTCAAGCTTGACGTCGCACGCATCAAGACCGTAGCCCGCCAGCGCGAGCTCGACGCCCACAAGGCAGCTAACCCGGTGGTAGCGAACGCCGCACCGGCCAAGAGCACGCGCACCGCCCGCAAGAAAGCGAAGAAGGACTAATCATGGCAGACACAACGAACACCACCGCCGCGACCTCCGCCGAGACCACCTCACGCCGTAATGAGAAGGTTGGCCTCGTCGTCTCGACCAAGATGCAGAAGACGATCGTCGTCGAGATCGAGATGCGCAAGGCTCACCCCAAGTACAAGCGCGTGATGAAGTCGAACAAGAAGTTCTACGCGCACGACGAGCAGAACTCGGCCCGCGTGGGCGATGTTGTTCGCATCCGCGAGGCGCGTCCTTTGTCGAAGCTGAAGCGCTGGTCGCTTGAGGAGATCGTTCGCCGGTCTTCGCTCACACAGCTAGCCGATGAGAAGACGACTCCGGCCACCGAAGGCAAGTAACGGATGGAATCGCGGGGCCTGTGCCTTGCGAGATGAATGAGATTTGAAACAGGGCTTTGGCCCTGCCGCTGCACCCAGGAGACGAACGATGTCAGTACAAATGAGAACAATCCTTGACGTGGCCGATAACTCCGGCGCGCGCAAGCTGCAGGTGATCCTGCCCCTCGGTGGCGGTCTCGGCAAGAAGGCCAGCCTCGGTGACGTGGTTACGGCTGCTGTCAAAGAAGCCTCGCCCGATGGAACCGTGAAGAAGGGCAAGGTCGTCAAGGCGGTGATCGTCCGCACACGCAAGGAGATCCGCCGCAAGGATGGCACCTACATCCGCTTCGACCAGAACGCCGCTGTCGTGATCAACGATGCGATGGAGCCGGTTGGAACCCGTGTGTTTGGCCCGGTCGCCCGTGAGCTTCGCGAGAAGAAGTTTCTGAAGATCGTCTCGCTTGCACCCGAAGTTATCTAAGTTCAACAACGCTTTTGCGCAATGACGGATTCCGGCTCCGAATGATCGCCGAGGCAACAGGAGAGAGCAATGCCGACGAAGCACAAGCCCGTTACGAAGAGCAAGATCAAGATCAAGCGCAATGACATGGTTGTTGTGATTGCTGGCAAGGACAAGGGCGACAAGCCACATCGTGTACTACGCGTGATTGCTGATAGACAGCGTGTGCTTGTCGAAGGTGTTGGTGTGGTGAAAAAGCACGTGAAGCCCAACCCGCAGCGGAATATTAAGGGCGGCATCGCGGAGCAGGAGTCGCCGATTCACATCTCGAACGTGATGCTGGTCGACGCAGAGGGTAACAAGACCCGCGTAGGGGCACGCTTCGAAGGTGACAAGAAGGTTCGTTTCTCGAAGGCCAGCGGCAACGCTATCCCCGAGAAGAAGAAGTAAGCAGTTTAACTTTGTAACAACGGTTCACCCCACGTATCGGTACACGGGCTAAACCCAACCCGGAAATCGTGGAGAAAGAGAAGAAATATCATGGCAGCACGTTTGAAAGAGAAGTACGAAAAAGAGATCAAGCAGGCGCTGGGCAAGGAACTGAACATCACCAACGCCATGGCGATTCCCAAGATCGAGAAGATCGTGGTCAACATGGGTCTCGGCGAGGCTACCCAGAACGTTAAGATCATGGATCCGCTCGTTGCTGATCTTGCTTCCATCACCGGCCAGAAGCCCGTGACCACCAAGGCCAAGAAGTCCATCGCCGCCTTCAAGGTGCGCGAGGGCATGCCTATCGGCGCCATGGTTACGCTGCGCGGCGACACAATGTACGAGTTTCTGGATCGCCTGATCTCGATCGCGCTACCTCGCGTGCGTGACTTCCGTGGCGTTTCTTCGAAGAGTTTTGATGGCCGCGGCAACTACACGCTCGGTCTGCGTGATCAGCTCATCTTCGCCGAAATTGATTACGCGAAGGTCGACAAGCTCAAGGGTATGAACGTCACCATCGTCACGACGGCGAAGGATGACAACGACGCCCGCGCTCTGCTGAAGAGCTTTGGAATGCCCTTCCGCGTCGGAGCGTAACCAAGCCGGGCCACGCGGCCCTGAACCAAGTTTGCAGTAAGGATAGAGAGCACAAAATATGGCAACGACCGCAAAACGCGTCAAAGATGCAAAGAAGCCGAAGTTCAAGTCCCGCCAGCACAACCGTTGCCAGCTTTGCGGTCGTCCTCGCGCGTTCCTGCGCAAGTTCGGCGTCTGCCGTCTCTGCTTCCGCTCGCTCGCCCTCAAGGGAGAAATTCCGGGCGTTGTGAAGTCGAGCTGGTAGAATAGAATCACTACCTGCGTACGGCTTTGAGCCGCACGTGCCTTCCAGAGACCTCATTCAAGCCAAGGCTTAGGATGCTGAAGTCTGGGAGGTTTACCCGTAACAAACATTCCCGCTGGTTCTCGCGAGATACTCGTGAGCGAACGGGGGATGAAGGAGAATGAATGAACCTCACTGATCCAGTAGCAGACTTCCTGACCCGCATCCGCAACTCCATCCGTGCGCGTCACCAGAAGCTAGACGTTCCTGCCTCGAAACTCAAGAGCGAGATCGCCCGCATCCTGAAGGAAGAGGGTTACATCGCCAACTACAAGCCGACCGAGGAGAATGGCCAGAAGGTCATCCGCGTTTACCTCAAGTACGGCCCGAACAATGAAGCTGTCATTCGCGACCTGCAGCGCGTCTCGCGTCCGGGTTGCCGTGTATACCTTGGCCGCGATGAGATCCGTCGCGTTCAGGGCGGCCTTGGTATCTCGATCATGACCACCCCCAAGGGCGTCATGACCGGTCGTCAGGCTCGTCGCGAAGGTGTTGGCGGCGAGATCCTCTGCGAAGTCTGGTAACTCTTTGCTGAGGTCGGCAGTGTTTGCTCCTGACCTCAGCCTCGATTCAAGCACCAAACGGCTGAATACCGCCGCCGGCTGCAGTGGAACGGAAACAGCAATCAGCCGAGTTTAGAATCTCACGCTGTCCGCGACTCGCAAGCCACATAAGGAATTAGTCATGTCACGTATCGGCAAAAAGCCAATCCCAGTGCCAGCTGGTGTCAAGTACACCGTCAACGGCAACACTGTCCTCGTAGAAGGCCCCAAGGGCAAGGTCACCGCTCTGCTTCCAGGCGGCATCACTCTCGTCCAGAAGGACGGCACCATCGTTGCCGAGCGCGAGAACGACAAGCAGGCTGCGTTTCATGGCCTCGCCCGCGCGCTGGTCTTCAACGCAGTTCAGGGTGTCACGACGGGCTGGACGAAGGAACTGGACATTGTCGGCATCGGTTACCGCGTCGAGATGAAGGGTAAGAACACTGTCGTGTTCACGCTTGGCTACTCGCACCCGATCGAGTTCCCGCTGCCCACTGGCATCGAGGTCGCGATCGATCCGAAGCAGACCCACGTCACCATCTCCGGCATCGACCGACAGAAGGTAGGCCAAGTTGCTGCCGATATGCGCTCGCTCCGCAAGCCTGACCCCTACAAGAACAAGGGCGTTCGCTACACCGGCGAGAAGCTGAAGAAGAAGGTCGGAAAGACCGGCGCTAAGTAAAGTTTGGCGATCAGATGTTAGGGGCCGGAAACCGGATAAAATAAGAAGGTTGTCCGGTTACCTAACCTCTGGTCCCTGTTCCCTGCAGTATCAACCGAACGTCGTCAGCACTCTGGCGCCGCCACTAGGAAGGAAAGCGAATTATGATCAGTCCTCGTCAACGCAATGTTATCCGCAAACGCGTCCACACGCGTATCCGCGAGAAGATGTCCGGCACTGCCGAGCGTCCGCGCCTCAACGTCTACCGCTCGCTCAACCACATCTACACTCAGCTGATCGACGACCTCAACAGAGTCACGATCGCCTCAGCGTCCACGCTGGGCAAGAAGGGTGAAGACAAGAACTACGGCGGCAACGTTGCCGCGGCAGCCGAAGTTGGCAAGCTCATTGCGCAGCGCGCTCAGGAGAAGGGCATCAAGAAGATCGTGTTCGATCGTGGCGGCTATCTGTATCACGGCCGCATCAAGGCCCTCGCCGACGCAGCCCGCGAAGCTGGACTGGATTTCTAAGGACTTTCGAAGAACTTGAGGCGCCCGGAGTGGCAGCCAGAAAGCTGGATAAGACATTATGGCAATGAAGAAAAAGATCGACGCGAACCGGCTCAACCTGAAGGACCAGGTTGTCTCCATCAACCGCGTCACGAAGGTCGTCAAGGGCGGTAAGAACATGTCCTTCGCTGCGCTGGTCGTGATCGGCGATCCGGCAGAGGGTGTCGTCGGCTACGGCTCGGGCAAGGCCAAGGAAGTTCCTCAGGCCATCCGCAAGGGCATCGAGGCGGCGAAAAAGAATCTTTTCAAGATCAACCTCACCCAGACCACCATTCCGCATCAGGTGCTCGGCCACTATGGCGCAGGCCAGGTGATGCTGAAGCCCGCTCCTGAGGGAACGGGAGTCATCGCCGGCGGTACGGTCCGCGCGGTTATGACCTCGGCTGGCGTGCAGAACGTGCTGACGAAGTCGCTCGGCACCAAGAACCCGCACAACGTAATCAAGGCCACCTTCGATGCTCTCATCCAGCTTCGCAATAAGGCCGAAGTCGCCGCCCTGCGCGGTAAAGCTGAAGAAGAACTGTAAGAGGAGCTCTAGTCATGGCCGAAACCAAAGCCAAAATCAAGCTGCAATACTTTCGCTCCAAGATCGCCACGCCGGTTAAGCACAAGCTCGTTGTCAAGGGCCTTGGCTTCACCCGCCTGAACCAGATCGTTGAGCGCGAAGACACACCGTCCATCCGTGGTATGGTCGCCAAGATCCCCCACCTGGTCCGCATCGTCGACTAGTTTCGATAAGCGTCTGGCGGGTTAAGTTATATCTGCCCGAAAACATTCTCCGACGGAGTAAAGCTTCTGAGGACAAACAATGCGAGTCGTTGGATCACGAGTCCGACGGCGTTATAGCGAGGAAACAAATGGCAATCCGTAATCTCTCCAATCTGCGCGCCCCCAAGAAGGCGAATGAAAATAAGAAGCGTGTCGGCCGCGGTATGGGCTCCGGCATGGGTAAAACTTCGACCCGCGGTCACAAGGGCCAGGGTTCGCGTTCGGGCTCGAGCCTGATGCGCGGCTTCGAAGGCGGCCAGATGCCGCTGCATCGCCGTCTGCCCAAGCGCGGCTTCACCAACATCTTCCGTGTTGAGTACACCGTGCTCGGCCTTGACCGGATCGCCGAGATCAACGCTGCTTCCAGCGAGACCGATTTCACTCTCGACAAGATCATTTCGCTTGGCCTGCTGCGGAAGAAGAACGGTCTGATCAAGGTCCTGAACAACGGCGAGATTAAGGCTGCGGTCACGGTCCACGCTCACAAGTTTTCCAAGACTGCGCAGGAAGCAATTGAGAAAGCCGGCGGCAAGGCAGTCCTGATCGGCTAAGCACGAGTCGTTGTAGAATCCAGGCAGGCGAGGGATATGTTCCCTCGCATCGCCGTTTCACCCGAACCACGTTTTACCCTGAGGTCCAAAGTTCCCCGATGTTCGAGAAAATCGCAAACATCTTCAAAATCCCCGACCTCCGCAAGCGCGTTCTCTTTACGCTTGGTATGTTGGCCGTCTACCGTCTCGGATCGCACATCCCCACCCCTGGCATCAACGCCGACCTGCTGGCGCAGTTCTTCAATCAGAACTCCGGCTCAGCGCTCGGCCTGGTCGACCTTTTCTCGGGCGGTAACCTGCGCAAACTTACGGTCTTCGCTCTCGGCATCATGCCGTACATTACGGCCTCCATCATCTTTCAATTGCTCACGGTCATCTATGAACCGCTTGCGAAGCTGCAAAAGGAAGGCGAGCTAGGCCGTCGCAAGATCACTCAGTGGACCCGCTACGTCACCGTCTTGCTGGGCATCGTGCAATCGTTCGCCATCGCGTTGACGCTGACCAGCACCACGACGGGCGCGCCCATGGTCACCATCTCTCGCGGAGCTTTCATTCCTCTATGCGTGCTCACACTGACCGCCGGCACGGCCTTCATCATGTGGCTGGGTGAGCAGATCACCGAACGCGGTATCGGCAACGGTATGTCGTTGCTCATCTTTACCGGGATCGTGGTTGGCTTGCCTCGCGGTATTCAAGAGCTTTACATCAAGGGCCGCGACGCCGCTTGGGGAGCTTTCACGCCTATCGCTATTCTGATCCTGATTGCGGGCATGATCGCCGTTGTGGCCTTCATCGTCTACGTCGAGCGCTCCGAGCGTCGCATTCCCGTGCAGTATGCCAAGCGCATCGTTGGACGCCGCATGATGGGTGGGCAATCGACCCATCTGCCGCTCAAGGTCAACTCAGGCGGCGTAATGCCGATCATCTTTGCGAGCTCCATCCTTTCGGCGCCGCTGCTGTTTGCTAACGCGACCATCTTCGGGTACTCGTTGCGCGACTCGGCGTTCTTTGGGCCGATCCTGCGCAACCTCGCTCCCGGTGAGCCTTGGTACGAGCTGCTCTCCATGGCGGCGATCGTCTTCTTCGCGTATTTCTACATCTCGATCGTCTTCCGTCCTGACGATATCGCTGACAATATGCGCAAGTATGGCGGCTTCATTCCGGGCATTCGCCCTGGCAAGCGCACTGCCAACTTTATTAACGATGTGCTTACCCGCATTACGCTCGTCGGCGCTCTT
>DATDHL010000248.1:0-1877 GCA_036521575.1 Edaphobacter sp.
CAACAAAGCCAACCAACAAACACGCCAGCCCCATGGCCGCCAGAGCAGCGTACCGAACCCTCGGAGATCTTTGTGCCGGGCGAGTTGCACGGAACTGAAGAAGCCGACCCAAGCAGTAATTGCACGATGTGACATGGTCGACACGTCGATCGGAAAGAGAAACGTCCGTGGGACGTGCTGCATAGGATTTCAGAAAGGCATCGTCAACACAATCCGGAGTCTTGTCTCCACTCGGCTGTCTACGGGTATAAGATTCCACCTGTCTGAGGAACCACTCTTCAGAGTTTAATTTTTTCTTGGTCACTATCCTCTCGCTCATTAGAGCTAGGCCTATCAGAAGAGGGCACCAAAAGTCCACGAAGCTCTTTGTGATAGGCCCGCCGAACTGTTGCATGATTGGACCCCAGAGCCTCCGCGATCTGCCGCCAGCTATGCCCCGCGAGACGCCAATAGGTGATCTTCCTCGAGCGTTCGCTCATCCGGCTGAGCACCTGATCAATGTACGCCGTCTGCTCTGCTTCAGATTGTGAGGAAAGTGCAGCAGCCAGTATCTCGAGATCGAAGATGGATCCACAGTATATTTCGCGGTTGTTTCGGACACGTTGTTTGGAGAGCCTCTTCAGGACACTCACGATCCTGTAAAAGAGCTGGGTGGATGTTCGCTCGCCCTGGAAGCGTTCGTAATATCGTTCAGTATTCGAAACTGCTGCGTCCATCAGGTCGTATGCCGCGTGAATATCGTGCAGATAGCGAGTGGCGCAATAAAGAGCGTACGGCCAGGTTAAAACGCATAGTCGACGAAACAACTCGTCCATGGCGGGATTCGGGGAGCCCAGATACCAGTACTTACTGGAGGGGAGAGGCAACCTTGAGTCCATTGAAAGCCCTCTGCGACGGAATAAACAGCACAGCAGGTCACAGCAATACGTCAATGGATTGTAACGCCGACCGAGACCAATCAAGCCGCTGAATAGTGAAATTTATCTTTGCGCAAAATGATCCAAACGCCATCGAGAAATGCCTTATATCAGTAGGGAACGAACAGGCGACGCCAGCGTCCCTGCCTAACCACCAGGCCAGCTTCCATTGGAATCACAAGAAATACGGAGAAAAATCTCTATACCCCTCTTCTTTTCTGCCTCGTTGTGTGTATATGGAAGACTGAGGTGCGGTATGGCTACAAAGGATGTGGCTCCCGGGAAGCCCAGAAGGTACCTGTGGCCCGAGGAGGCTGTGAACATCGCGCAGAAGAAGCAGCATCCGGTCCGGTTATGCGAAGAACTGATGGCTCTGACCGGTTACGACAAAGCTGCTTGCTGGCGTTTCTTGAAAAAACATGGCGTCGAGCGGCCTGGGTCCGGATCCAGACGGACGTTCGATCCGGCTACCGCCGAATCGATCATTGAATATGTGTCGGAGCACGGTGTACGGGCCGCCTCCCAACGCTTCCACTGTGAAGCCAAGTCGCTGTACAACCTGATCCATCGTCGGGGCTACGCACACTATGGCAAAGACCTATTCAGCCTGCGCCAGATCTGCTCCCATTTCGGTGTGCGATACAGCAAAGTCATCAGCTGGATCGAACAGGGGCTTCTCAAGGCAAGGCGTGAGCAAACGCGCACAGGCAAGCCCATATATTCGATAGATTTTGAATCTCTGCAGAAGTTCTGCAAGGAACACCGAAACCTTTTGATTACTCGTCGTTGGCCGCCGCAACGTATCCGGTTCCTGGAAGAGTACGTGTTTGCTCCGAAGCATGCGGAATTGCTGCGGACCCGCGAAAGCAAGCGTGAGAATAGTGCATTTGATCGTGGCGAATACTTAGATCCCGATGACGACTTTCAGCGTAGAGCCTGATCGCACTTCTCACGGACGCC
>DATDHL010000249.1:0-1791 GCA_036521575.1 Edaphobacter sp.
GGGGAGGCGGGCAGAGAGGTTGCCGATGCCTATGCCGAGAGCTGCGCGGGTCATGCGGTCGACGG
The DNA here is from genome assembly GCA_036521575.1 of Edaphobacter sp. Taxonomy (GTDB): domain Bacteria; phylum Acidobacteriota; class Terriglobia; order Terriglobales; family Acidobacteriaceae; genus Edaphobacter. The sequence goes on from DATDHL010000249.1 coordinate 66, forward strand.
GTTTGAAGGCGTGGCGGCTGAGGAAGTAGCCGATGAGCGCGGAGGCCACGAGCAGGCCGGGCATGAGGAGGAGAAGGACGTTGCGGTAGGTCTGGAGGATTTCGTGCTGCTCTTCGAGCGAGCCTCCGAGATGGAGGCGGACGGGTTGTCCGTTAAGTTGGATGATGTGGCAGAGGACGAGGATGGGCTGGCGGTCGAGGATGACGGTGGCCCAGGTAGGTTGGGTGCAGTCTTCGCTGTTGGGCGGGAGCCAGTCGGGAGTGGGTTGGTCTGGATTCTTTTCGGCTGGAAAGAGGAAGGAGTTGTCGGCGCGGTGAATGTGGAAGAGGTTGCCTTCGTGGGTGACTAGGGCGAAGTCGCGGAGCTGGTCGTTGAGGGGTGAGGTGTCGCCTTTGGTTTTGTTGTCGCTGAGGAAGGTGAGGAGGCGGTCTTCGCGGCCCTGCAGGTGGGTCTTTTTGCCTTGCAGGAGGGCGTAGCGGAGAGCTCCCCAGGAGATGAGGCCGAAGACGCAGAGGCCAGCGAAAGTGACGAGCAGATACCACAGCATGAGCCGGGCACGGACGGAGAGGGCGTGCATGCGAGGCTAGGCCGCGACGAACATGTAACCGGCGCCGTGGACGGTGCGGATGAGGGGGCGGCCGTCGGCGTGGTCTTCGAGCTTGGCGCGGAGGCCGTGGATGTAAACGTCGAGGGTGTTCTCTTTGACCTCAGCGAGGTTGCCCCAGCCGGCTTCGATAAGCTCTTCGCGTGAGGTGATGAGGCCGGAGCGGCGCATGAGGGTTTCGAGTAGCTCGAATTGCTTGCGGGTGAGGGGGATCTGCTTGCCGTCGCGGATGGCTACGCGGCGGTTGCGATCGAGTGTGATGCCGGCGGCGGTGACGGGAGGCTGCTCGATGTTGGAGATGCGGCGGGCGATGGCGCTGACGCGGGCGAGGAGGATTTCGAGGATGAAGGGCTTGACGAGGTAGTCGTCGGCGCCGAGGTCGAAGGCGTGGAGGATTTTGGGGACGTTGTCGACGGCGGTGAGGACGAGGATGGGGGTCTTGCAGCGGCGGACGCGGACGCGCTCGAGGACTTCGAATCCGTCGATGCCGGGGAGGAGGATGTCGAGGAGGGCGGCGTCGTACTTGTTGGCGAGGAGCATGTCGGCGCCTTCGCGCCCGTTGTGGGAGAGAGTGACGCGGTGTCCGTCGCCGATGAGGGCCCGCTCGACAAGGGCGGCGATGCGCTTGTCGTCTTCGATGACCAGCACGTTCATGGAGGTGTCTAGCTGTAAATTAGCGGGTTTTTGTGGGGATGAAGGTTAAGATCGGGTTACAGATTGGGTTGGAGTGGTTCGGGTCCCCTTCGACTTCGCTCAGGGCTCAGAATGACGGCTACTGCAACAGCAAGAACAACTGCAAAGGCAGAAGCAGGTCCCCTTCGGGGATGACAAGCAAGAAAGGCAAAGGCAACTGCAACAGCCAAAGATAGGAGGCGTCTTACAGCTTGGTGGGTGGGGGGCGTAGCATATTAAAGGATGGTGCTGCGATGAGTGCTGGGCGCGTGAAGGTTACGGTTGGGGTTTGTGGGGGGATTGCCGCTTATAAAGCCGTGGAACTGGTGCGGCTGTTGCAGGATGCGGGGCTCGATCCGCATGTGGTGATGACTCGGGCGGCGGAGGAGTTTGTGCGGCCGCTTACGTTTGAGGCGATCTCGGGGCATAAGGTGATTACGAGCTTGTGGG
>DATDHL010000250.1:0-2027 GCA_036521575.1 Edaphobacter sp.
CCTCTCTGTCTCGGCCTCTCTCGAAGACCGCGTCATCGAGTTCGTCGACCATCTGCACGAGCACTTCCTCACACCCGTCCAGATCCGCAATGGCCGATATATGCTACCCACAGCCCCCGGCTACAGCATCCAAATTAAAGATGAGTCCCTAACCCGTTTCGCCTACCCCACCGGCGAAGCCTGGAGCAAGTAAGCATGAAGCTAGTCACATTCACCGCGAAGCCAACCACTACCTCTAACCGTAGCAACGCGGTTCTCAGTATTGATATCCCCACCCCCGGCGTTCTTCTCCCGGTCCAGGGAAGCTCAATTACTCACGAGATCGTCGACCTCTCCAGCCTCGGCTATCCCAGCGTCCAGGCCATCATCGAAGCCGGCTCCTCAGCCCTCGAAGCCATCCATGCCTCTATAGCCAAGGCCCCCCGTCTCACGCTCGACGAGGTCACGCTACTGGCCCCTATCCCGAGTCCGCCCCGCATCTTCGCCATCGGCCTCAACTACCAAAGCCACGCCGCCGAATCCAAAATGGCCGTCCAAAAAGTCCCAACGGTCTTCATGAAACTCTCAAGCGCGGTCGTCGGCCCCGATACACCCATCATCCTCCCCAAGATCAGCACCCAACCAGACTATGAAGCCGAACTCGCCGTAGTCATAGGCAAGCCCGGCTATCAAATCTCCGCCGACGCAGCCATGAATCACGTCTTCGGATACACCATCCTCAACGACGTGAGCGCCCGCGACATCCAGCTCTCCACATCGCAGTGGACCCTAGGCAAATCCTTCCCAACCTTCTCCCCCGTAGGCCCATGCATCACCACCGCCGACGAGGTCCCCGACCCCCACACCCTCGACATCGAACTCACCGTCAACGGCGAAATCCTCCAGAAGGCCAACACCCGCGACCTTATCTTCAAGATCCCGGCCCTCATCGAGTACCTCTCCAGCACCACCCCACTGGAAGCCGGAGACATCATCAGCACCGGAACCCCTGAAGGCGTAGGCCTTGGCCGCACCCCGCCCCGCTGGCTCAAGCCCAACGAAGAGATCCTTATCACCATCGAAAAGCTAGGCCAACTCCGCAACCCGACCGTCGCCGAATAGCCCCGGAATTTTCGATGTGCCAATCGTGTTAGATTGGCAACCCATATGCGATTTCACCTCTACTCATTGCCTGCCATTCTGATTCTCCTGGGGCTCAGTGCAAATGCCCTCCACGCCCAGGAGACATCGCTCCCTCATCTGGAGAAGCGCGGCGCGGCAACGCAGCTCATCGTAGATGGCCAGCCCTTCATCATGCTGGCTGGCGAGCTCCACAACTCTAGCTCCTCCAATCTCGCCTACATGGAGCCATCGTGGCCCAAACTCGCCGCCATGTCGCTCAACACCGTCATCACTCCCATCTCGTGGGAGCTGGTCGAACCGACCGAAGGCAAGTATGACTTCACACTCATCGACGGCCTCCTCGCGCAAGCCCGCCAGCAGCACCAGCGCATCGTCTTCCTCTGGCTGGCCGCTTGGAAGAACGGCGAATCCAGCTATCCACCCGTATGGGTCAAGCGCGATACACACCGTTTCCCCCGCGCCATAAAGAACGGCAATCTCATCAACACCCTAAGCACGCTCTCCCCCGCGCTTCTCGACGCCGACGCCCGCGCCTTCGCCGCCGTCATGCAGCATCTCAAAGCAGTCGACAGCAAAGACCACACCGTTCTCATGATGCAGGTAGAAAACGAGGTCGGCATCCTCGGCGACACACGCGACCACTCCGCCGCTGCCAATCAGGCCTTCAACTCCGCCGTCCCAGCCGAGTTCATCACCTACCTCAAAGCCCACAAAGACACCCTCGATCCCGAACTCCGCGATCTCTGGGTAGCTAACGGAGAGAAGACCTCCGGCACATGGGCGCAGGTCTTCGGCGACACTCCCCGTGCCGACGAAATCTTCATGGCATGGAACTACGCCCGCTTCGTCCAGGCCGTAGCCGCAAAGGGCAAAGCCGCATATCCACTGCCCATGTACGTCAACGC
>DATDHL010000251.1:0-4162 GCA_036521575.1 Edaphobacter sp.
GCCGATTCAGCGCGATCAAAAACTGCCGGTCAGCCTTCGGATAATCCCGTGACCAGGTCGCCCACCCGCGCCCATAGTACCCACCATACCCGCCGAACCCCCTGCTCTCCACATTCGACGTATAGCTCAGCCGCGACCACGCAAACTCAGCCTTTACATTACTTTGCTCCGGCTGATACCCCCAATCCGCCGTCCGCTGATACGCAGCCACCGCCGAGCAGAACACCACTGCGACCACGGCAATCAACATCGCCTGCAGAAGCTTCATCAGCGGACCCCCGGTAGTGGGTGGTGATAGCCGCGAGAATACCAGACTTTCCGATCCCGCCGCGCCCGGCCTACGGTGTTGCTATAGACGAAGCCCACCATCAACATGTTGCGTCCCCCCATCACGATTTCCCCCATATAATGACCACGCTCAAGAAATCGCTTTCTCAAACGCATCTAGCAGGAGACAAACCACATGTCACACCCCAAGCTCCGCGTCTTGTCCGCCCTATTCGCTGCCCTGACCCTCCTGCCGCTACATACCTCCGCCCAGCAGCAGCCCGACCCCGCCACCCTCCCCTACATGAACCCCGCCCTCCCCATCGACCAGCGTGTCGACGACCTCATTGGCCGCATGACCCTCGAAGAAAAAGTCTCCCAGATGCGCGACCGCGCCCCCACCATCTCGCGCCTCAACATCCCCCGTTACGACTGGTGGAACGAGAGCCTCCACGGCATCGCCTTCGCCGGAACCGCCACCAACTTCCCGCAAGTCATCGGCATGTCCGCCACATGGGACACCGACCTCGTCCACTCCATGGCCCAGACCATCTCCACCGAAGCCCGCGCCAAGTACAACCAGGCCATGCGCGACAACGACCACGAGATGTTCTTCGGCCTCACCTTCTGGGCGCCCAACATCAACATCTTCCGTGACCCCCGCTGGGGCCGCGGCCAGGAAACCTATGGCGAAGACCCCTTCCTCACCGGCCGCATGGGCGTAGCCTTCGTCTCCGGCATGCAGGGCGACGACCCCAACTACCTCAAGCTCGTCTCCACCCCCAAGCACTACGCCGTCCACAGCGGCCCCGAACTCCTCCGTCACCGCTTCAACGTCGACGTCTCCCCGCACGATCTCGAAGACACCTACCTGCCCGCCTTCCGCGCCACCGTCACCGAAGCTCACGCCCAATCCGTCATGTGCGCCTACAACTCCATCGACGGAGCACCCGCCTGCGCCAACACCATGCTTCTCCGCGATCACCTCCGCGACGCCTGGCACTTCGACGGCTACGTTGTCAGCGATTGCGCCGCCGTAGCCGACGTCAACACCGGCCACCACTACGCCCCCGATATGGCCCACGCCGCCGCCGCTTCCCTCAAAGCCGGCACAGACCTCGAGTGCGGCTTCGGGCAAGGTCAAGCCTTCCCCGCTCTCGTCGAAGCGGTCAAACAGAATCTCGTTACCGAAGCCGAAATCAACACCGCCCTGCATCGCCTCTTCCGCGCCCGCTTCCGCCTCGGCATGTTCGATCCGCCCTCCAGCTACGCCTACGGCCGCATCCCCTTCAGCGAGGACAACTCCCCCGAGCATCGCGCCCTCTCCCTCAAGGCCGCACGCGAGTCCATGGTCCTCCTCAAAAACGAGAACCACACCCTACCCCTCAAATCCGGCATCCGCCACATCGCCGTCATCGGACCCACAGCAGAGCTCGTCCAATCCCTGCAAGGCAACTACAACGGACCCCCACCAAACCCCGTCTACCCCCTCGAAGGAATCGAAAAACGCTTTTCCTCTGCCAAAGTCGCCTACGCCCAAGGCTCAAGTCTCGTCGAAGGCCTCGCGATGCCCATCGCCCACACCGCCCTCAACCCCGCCAAGGGGACCGGCAGCGGCCTCACCGGCGAATACTTCAACTCCAAAGACCTCAGCGGCACACCCGTCCTCACCCGCACCGATCGCCGCATCAACTTCAACTGGGATAAAGTCGTCCCCATCCCCGGCCTCCAGCGCAATGACTTCTCCATCCGCTGGACCGGCACCTTCACCCCACCCGCACCCGGCGACTACAAGCTAGGCGTCCGCATCAACTACTGCTACGCCTGCGAAAACGCCGAAGGCTTCAAGCTCTATCTTGACGACAAGCTGATCCTCGAAAGCAGCGCGAAGAGAACCGGCGAACGCGGCTCCGTCATCGAAGCCCCCATCACCGTCACCGACACCAAACCGCACCCCATCCGCCTCGAGTACCTCCACGGCAGCGGCAGCGCCGGTATCGACCTCACCTGGCAAGCCCCCGCCGCCGCCCTCCGCGACGAGGCCGTACAGGCAGCCAAGAGCTCCGACGTCACCATCGCCCTCATGGGCCTCTCTCCATCCCTCGAAGGCGAAGAGATGCCCGTCAAGCTCGAAGGCTTCAGCGGCGGAGACCGCATCGCCGTCAACCTCCCTGCCGTACAGGAAGAGCTACTAAAAGCCGTAGCCGCCACCGGCAAGCCCCTGATCGTCGTCCTGCAAAACGGGAGCGCCCTGGCAGTCAACTGGGCGCAGCAAAACGCGCAGGCGATCCTCGAAGCCTGGTACCCGGGCGAAGAAGGCGGCACCGCCATCGCCCAAACCCTCGCCGGAGACAACAACCCCGCCGGCCGTCTCCCCCTCACCTTCTACGCTGGGATCGACCAGCTCCCGCCCTTCGACGAGTACTCCATGAAGGACCGCACCTACCGCTACTTCCACGGCAAGCCCCTCTTCAACTTCGGCGACGGACTCAGCTACACCACCTTCGCCTATAGCGCCGTCAAAGCCCCATCCACCGCCGTCAAGGCAGGCGACCCCGTCACCATCGAAGGCACCGTCAAAAACACCGGCCCCGTAGCCGGAGACGAGGTCGTCGAGCTCTACCTAACCCAACCCCAATCCCCCGAAACCCCCATCCGCCTCCTCGCCGGCTTCAAACGAGTCCACCTCAACCCCGGCCAATCCACCAACGTCGCCCTCACCATCGACCCACGCCAGCTATCCCAGGTCGACGCCAAAGGCACCCGCACCATCGTCCCCGGCGAATACACTGTCTCTCTCGGAGGCTCCCAACCCAACGGCACCTCCACCACCCAAACCACCAAATTCACCATCACCGGCCAAGCCGAACTCCCCAAATGATGAAAATATTAGGTGGTGCAAAACTCATTGTGCTTTCCCTTCTGATGCATGCTCCTCCGTCAGACACGATTCCTCCCGTCCTGATCGGTAGATGGGATGTTGGAGTGCCGTATAACACTTCAGGACCCATTGGAATTGACGCAAAACAAGAGAAGTTTATTAGACAACTTCACCTTTCCTATACTGCTGAGCATCTCCGTGTGTGCGGCAAGACCATTCCGATTCGCCCCATCAAAATGAAGTCTTTGATAAGCGATGAATTTCTTGAAACCTACGGCTTCCTGCCGCATGTCATTGGCATGGAATCCTCGCCAATCATTGATCTCACAATCAGCCCGTCAGATGGAATGAACGCCTGTGGTGAATATGAAGATCCGGGCGTACACGTGTTGATTGGGAGTGGCGGTCATATCGTTATGGAAGTGGCAAACGACTATTTTCCATTAAAGAAACCTCAGGACCCGAAATGAAGGGCGGGTGGGGCGGGTGGCCCATACATAAACCCGCCGACACAATTGGGTGCCCCATTCATGCGGTCTCATCGCATGAGTGGGTCATTCGCGCGAAAGCGCGAACCGCTCTCCCATCCCCGACGATAAAATCCTGTCACGGCCCCTTCCGCTCGTCAGAGCTCCCCGTGAGCATCTCTTTGATCGCGCGCTTATCTGTTGCGTAATTACTATGGGCCGAGGTGGGGTTCGCAAACAGCCATAACCAGTGGGTGGAGTTTCTGACGGTGTAGTTTTCGACGTCAATGTCACCCAGCGCGGGAACTGTCCAGGTAAGCAAGTCGCTCGGATCATTCAATGCAATGATTCGTGGAGGCTTGCACTCCTGCGGAGCGTTAGGGAAGGACTTGAGATATTCGCACCGAACCCTTCCCCAATCCTGAAGATCCGTCGCGATATTTCTTTCCGACGGTCCGTCCAGAGCAGCTAATTCCAGCAATCGGAGTTGATTTGCGAAGAAGACCACCAGCGAAGTGCGCTTCAATATCTCCTGAAGGTTGGTTCG
>DATDHL010000252.1:0-3664 GCA_036521575.1 Edaphobacter sp.
CTATGCGCTGATCAATACGGCGCCGATCTCGGCTGAACGGCTGGAGCAGTATGCGCGTGAGGGGCAGGAGCCAATTGCGGTAGATCTGGAGCGAGTGCGGGCGCTGGGAGTGGTACCGGTGACCGGGAATTTTGTGCATGAGGGCGATGTGCTGCGGCATGACTATGACCGGGTCGCGGAGACTCTGCTGGCGTTGAAGTTGTCGGGAGCTGCGGCTGTGCTGGCATAGTGCTGGAAGGCGACCGCGGATCTTCGCGGAGGTAGATGGATTAAGGCGTAACGGTGATCAAAAGGATAAAAGCAAGAGAACCACGGATAAGGGGCGAAACTACGGTTCGGATAAACTGGACTTTCTTCAAGTTGTATCGAATATTCCTGCTTTATTTTATTCAAAATACAAGCCTTACATGAAGACTAGTTTTCTTTTGGAGTAGTACTTGCAATGATAGAGACGCCAGTTCTTGATGGCCAATGGGTGCGGCTCGAGCCTTTATCGGAGGGGCATCTGGCTGCGCTTGAAGCGGTGGCCTTGGATGAGCGGATCTGGCGTTATATGACGACGAAGGTGGAGACGAAGGACGATCTGCGCAGCTGGATGGAGGCGGCGTTGCGTGCGAAGGAGGGTGGGAGTGTGCTGCCCTGGGTGACGGTTCTGAAGGGAGAGGAACGGGTGGTGGGAAGTACCCGGTTTCTCGACCTTGACCTGACGCACAAGACCGTTGAGGTGGGGCATACGTGGATTGCACCGAAGTTTCAGGGGGCGGGGGTGAATCCTGAGGCTAAGTTGCTGCAATTGCGGTATGCATTTGAGGAGTTGGGGCTGAATCGGGTGGCTCTGAAGACGCACCATGAGAACTTGCAGTCCCAGGCGGCGATGCGGAAGCTGGGAGCGGTGCAGGAGGGGACTTTTAGGAACCATTATGTGATGCCGGATGGGTCGGCGCGGCATAGTGTGTGGTTTTCGATCGTGCGGGAGGAATGGCCGGAGGTGCGGACTCGGCTGGAGAAGCGGCTGGAACGGGAGAGGGCTTTGTTTCGTTAGAGATGACGGACGGTTCGCGGGAGGAGCGGTTCCCTGCTCTGCTGTGAAAGAATGGAGGATGAAGGAGCCGCATGCCTGTAACGCTGACTGACGATATCTCCACGACGAACGAGACTTCTCGAAATATACGCAAGACTATCCTGCCGAATGGCCTTCTGGTACTGACCGAGAGCATGCCCCAGGTGCGGAGCGTGTCGATGGGGGCGTGGATTGGATCGGGGTCTCGGGATGAGGCCGCTGAGATCAATGGCGTGTCGCACTTTGTGGAGCACATGGTGTTTAAGGGAACGACTTCGCGGTCGGCCCAGCAGATTGCGCGTGAGGTCGATACGATCGGCGGCAATCTGGACGCGTTCACCGGCAAGGAGACGGTTTGCTTCAACATCAAGGTGCTGGATGAGCATGTGGCTCCGGCGCTGGATGTTCTGGCGGATCTGGTGCTGCATCCAACGTTTACACCGGAGGAATTGGCGCGCGAACAGGGCGTGATTCTGGAAGAGATCAAGATGGACGAGGACAATCCGGACTATCTGGTCAATGAGATTTTTACGCAGAACTTCTGGAAGGGCGATGCTCTAGGGCGGCCGATTCTGGGGACGGTGAAGACGGTTTCAAGCTTCAATCAGCAGACCGTGTTCGACTTTTATGCGAGCCAGTTTACGCCGCGGAATATGGTGTTTTCTGCGGCTGGGAACTTGGAGCATGATGCGTTTGTGGCGCAGGTAGAGCAGCAGTTCCGGTCGCTTTCGGCGAGTGGCGATGTTGTGCCGCTGAAGGAGAAGGCTCCGGTGGCCACGCCGCACATTACGCTGAAGCGAAAGAAATCGCTGGAACAGGTGCAGGTTTGTTTGGGGGTGGAAGCTCCGCCGGTCAATGATAAGGACCGGTATGCGGTTTATATGCTGAATACGATGCTGGGCGGGGGGATGAGCTCGCGGCTGTTCCAGACGATCAGGGAGGATCGGGGGCTGGCGTACTCGATTTACTCGGAGATGAATCCTTTTCGAGATGCGGGGTCACTTTGCGTGTATGCAGGGACGTCGGTGGATAAGACTCGGGAGGTGTTGGAGCTTACCCTATGCGAGCTGCGGCGTCTGAAAGAAGAGACAGTCAGCGTTGCCGAGCTAAAGCGGGCCAAAGATCAGTTGAAGAGCAATATTGTGATTGGGCTGGAGAGTTCGGGTAGCCGGATGGCGAATCTGGCTCGGCAGCAGATGTACTTTGGGCGGTTCTTTGGGGTCGAGGAGATCACCGAGGAGATCGAGGCGGTGACTCCGGATGATGTTCAGACGCTGGCACGAAGGATGTTCCGGCCGGAGGCTCTGGCTCTGACACTTTTGGGGAACCTTGGAACGATGAAGATCGAGCGCGAAGATCTGGCTTGCTGATAAAGTTTTGTTCGAGATAAGAAAGCTGATGGGCCGAGGAATATGAAGACGATGGACGCTTTGAAGGTACGCGCAGGACGGACGGCTGAAGAGGGCTTTACGCTGATTGAGCTGCTGATTGTGATGTCGGTGATGCTGATCCTGATGACGCTGGCGCTGCCGCAGATGCTGAAGTTCCGCAAGCAGGCGCAGGAGACTTCGGCGATCCAGTCAGTGCGGACGATTGCGAATGCGCAGCTGCAGTACAACTCGCAGTACCCACAGAATGGGTTCGCGTGCTCGCTGGCGGTGCTGGGGGGCGATCCAAAGTCGGGTGCGCCTACGGCTCAGAGCGCTCAGCTGATTGCTCCTGATCTGGCTACGGGCCAGAAGGCCGGGTATACGTTTGCGATTACGAACTGCTCGAAGGTGACGGTGAATAATCAGGATCAGTACACGTCGTATGAGATTACGGCGGTTCCGCAGGCTGTGGGCAAGACGGGCGACCGCGGGTTCTGCACCGACGCGAATAATCTGATCACTGTTGACCGGACGGGCGGAACGAACTGCACGGAGCCGCTGCAGTAGTGCTTGCACGGGCTATTCTGCCGGTGTTGCTTTGTCTGGCTCCGCGGCTTTATGCGCAGGATCCCGATGCGCTGGTACGCAAGGTCGACGACCACTATAACCGTTTGACTTCGCTCAAGGCTCGCTATACGGAGCGTTACGCGGGTATGGGGATGGATAAGACCGAGTCGGGTACGCTGGTGCTGAAGAAGCCCGGGCGGATGCGGTGGAGCTACGATCAGCCGGCAGGCAAGGTCTTCGTACTGGATGGGAAGTATGCCTGGTCGTATACGCCGGGGACGGACCAGGCACAGCGGGTTTCGGCTAAGCAGCTGGATGATCTGCGGTCTCCGCTTCGGTTTTTACTGGGGCATACGCAGTTAAAGAAGGAGCTTGAGCAGCTGACGGTTACGCCGAGTGGGGCGGGGTTTCAGATTGCGGGCGTGCCTAAGGGGATGGAGCGGATGAAGCTACTGACGCTGGGTGTGACGGCCTCGGGTGCCATTGAGCGGATGCGGATTGAAGAGATTGATGGGGCGGTGACGGAGTTTGCGTTCTCGGAGATGCAGGAAAATGTGCCGGTGAAGAATGAAGACTTCGTGTTTACGCCACCGGCTGGGGTGAGCGTGGTGGATGGGCTGCCGCCGATTTGACGGATGGTCTGAACAAGTTTCATGACGGATAGTTC
>DATDHL010000253.1:0-2856 GCA_036521575.1 Edaphobacter sp.
GCACGTGCGTTTGGTGTCTCGCAGGACAGCGTCAGGCTGGCCGTGGAGCTTTACCGCGCAAAAGGGTCCGCTGGCTTTTATCCTCAGCGTCCTGCCCAGACCCGGTCGCGCGCAAGCGAGAGCAGCAGCAAGCGAAAAGGAAAAGCCGACGAGACCAAGTGATTCGGAGCGGGCGGCTGGCTGGCTGCCTGGTCGGTGGTTCCCCGCGACGTTCTGCGCGAATTAGCCCTCGTCGGTGCCCGGCGCAAGTCCGGCTCGCACCGCTCATCGTCATGACCGGATGCTCAGATGCCCCAAGTCCAGATGCCGTTCTTCCCCGAGGGAGTCACCCACGTCAACCACATGCTGGGGTTTTCAAGGAAGGACGGCAGCATCTCGTACTTCACCGGGAACATCCGGATGTATTCCCACGAAGTCGAAGACAGCGCCTCGTTCAAGATGATCATCGCGCAGATCTGCGTCAACGGGATTGCAAAGCAGGCTGATATCGCACGCACTTTCGGCATTCCGTTTTTGACCGTCAAGCGTGCGGTCAAGCTGTACCGACAAGAGGGAGTCAGAGGGTTTTACAAACCCAGGAATCACCGCTCTGCGGCGGTGCTGACGTCCGAGGTGTGCGAGCAATTGCAGGGCCTGTTCGATGCCGGGCTGAGCCTCACGCAAGTAGCGCAGCAGAGCGGCCTCAAACGCGACACGCTATCAAAGGCAGTGCGGGCCGGCAAGTTTCGCCTGCCCGTGCGCGCGACGGACGCGGCATTGGGCTGCAGCAAGAGCGAGCGCTCCGATCAAGACAGCGCCGCAGCGATGGGCATGGGGGCGTCCAATGTCGAGGCCCGCGTGGCGGCCAGTTTGGGCGAGTTGGTCGCCGTGGCACCGCTGTTTCAATCGGCGCTGGATGTGCCCTATGGCGGCGTCCTGATGGCCCTGCCGGCGTTGATGGCCGTGGGGCTGCTGGACGACGTCGAGCGCTATCTGAAGCTGCCTGAAGGCTACTACGGACTGGACAGCCTGCTGCTGCTGTGCGCCTTCATGGCCTTGGCGCGTCTGGACTCGATGGAGTCGCTGCGCTACTGCGCGCCGGGCGAGTGGGGCAAGCTGCTGGGGTTGGACCGCATTCCCGAAGTGCGCACGATGCGCCAAAAGCTGCGGCTGCTCTCGCAGGACGGTCGGCCTGAGCAATGGGGGGCGGCGCTGAGCGATCGCTGGATGAACCTGGACCCTGACAACGCCAGCGTGCTCTACATCGACGGGCATGTGCGGGTCTACCACGGCCACCAGACGAAACTGCCGCGCCATCACGTGGCACGCCAAAGGCTGTGCCTGCGGGCCACCACCGATTACTGGGTCAACGCGATGGACGGCCAGCCGTTCTTCATGGTCAACCAGGCGGTCGATCCGGGCCTGATCGAAGTCATTGAGCGCGATATCGTGCCCCGACTCATTGAGCGTGTGCCCACCCAGCCCGCTGAGCAGCCACTCCAAGAAACTGCGAGGCTGCACCGCTTGACGCTGGTCTTTGACCGGGAAGGCTACAGCCCGGATTTCTTGCAACGCATGAAGAAGCTGCGCGTCGCCTGCGTGACGTACCACAAGTTCCCGGGACAAGACTGGGCCGACGAGGAGTTCCGCGCCTGGCCGGTTCGACTCCACACCGGTGAACTCGTGACGATGGATCTGGCCGAACGAGGTACGCGCTTGTCGAACAACCTGTGGGTTCGAGAGATCCGAAAGCGCACCAAACACGCCCAACAGACCGCGGTCATTGCCACCGATTTCGGATCGAATCCGGCGCAGCTGGCCGGTGCGATGTTCTCCAGGTGGTCACAGGAAAACTTCTTCAAATATGCGCGCCAGCAGTTTGGTCTGGATCGGCTGGCAGACCACTGCACTGAGGAGATTCCTGATACGACACGCTTGGTCAACCCGGCTTGGCGGGCGCTCGACGGCGAGCTGCGCAAGGTCAGCGCCAAACTGAGTCGAGCCATGGCCCAGTTCGGCGCAACCACGATGACCCAAGGCATCGATGTCGAGCCCATGGAGACCTGGATTGCGAAAAAAGCCGCCATGCAGGAAGACATCGAACAACAGCAGGCGGCTGTGGCGACGCTGAAGGAACAGCGCAAGGCCACACCCCATCACGTCACCATGGCGGAGTTGCCGGAAGATCAAAGATTCCGCCAATTGCGCACCCACAGCAAACATCTGGTCGACACGATCAAGATGATTGCTTACCGGGCGGAGACTGCCATGGCCAACATCCTGCGCCCGGTGATCAAGCGCCCCGACGAGGCGCGCACCCTATTGCGAGCCCTCTACGCCACCGAGGCCGATCTCATCCCCGACATGAACGCGCAGACGCTGACCGTGCGCCTACATCACATGGCACAAAAGAGTTCGGACAACGCCATGCAGAGGCTTTGCGATCAATTGAACGCGACCGAAACCTTCTTCCCACGCACCAGTCTTCGCCTCGTCCTGAAGTTGGGGGCCGACCAAAATCCCTGAGATCAGGTCTTCTGAATCTTGCTGAAGCCCGTGCGAGCATCGATCTCCACGAGCAGGTCTGCGTTCTGGACGGGGCCGATGATCTCCGAAGGTTTGCAAAGGAAGGGGCGGCCCGCATCGTGCTAGAACGGGATTTCCCAACCTCTTTGTACGAAGGAGATGGAAATGAAGACGACCCAGACAGTAGTCCCACAGGGCGAGGATACGGCGATCCAGTGCGAGCTGTACATGAGCTTCGAGCTCGGCGACAAGTCTTGGAAGGTGACCATGAGCGATGGCCGCCGCAGCCCGAGCCGCTACAACGTGGATGCCGGTGACAAGGACGCGGTGGCCCACTGCATCGGCCAGGCC
>DATDHL010000254.1:0-1642 GCA_036521575.1 Edaphobacter sp.
CCTTCTCGCCCAGTCCGGCGTCCAGATCGCGAATAACCCCCACACAGTCGAAGACGCACGCCGCACCTGCAGTATGCCCACCGGCTACGCAGGTACCCGGAAGCCCTGGTTTATTATGCGGTACACCGCCGACCACCTCACCGAACTTCCGACCCAGCTCCAATCCCGCCTGAGTACCGGCAAATATCATCAGGCAGTTGTAGGGGCCTGCATCTCGACGGAGTCAGGACCATTCACCGCCTACAATATCGCGGTTTTGCTCTACCCATAGCAGGTCATTAAACCGGCTAAAAAAGAATTACAGTTCAATCGCGACTATCGGCTTCCACACCTCACCTCCGCCGAAAAAATTCCGCAGCCGAGCAAACTCCAGCACATATCCCAACCCGGTGAGACCAGTCATAATTTGTCACAGGCTGCGGCTGGGATCTCATTTGCGCGTCAATCGAGAGATACGTTGGTGGCATGGAAAAAATCCTTTCAAGGGTAGTCTCCACGTGATACCCACAAGCGATTGCAACAACCACGACGCCAACCTTTGACCCCTCGTTCCGCATTTGTTATAACTGTCTTAGCGAAGTGCGAGAACAATCGCGCTCCAACACACTCCTGAGTAGCTCAATGGCAGAGCATTCGGCTGTTAACCGAAGGGTTGTAGGTTCGAGTCCTACCTCAGGAGCCAATCAAATCAATCAGTTACAAAACTCAAAAGTTCGCAAAACCTCCTAATTTCCAAAATTGTGGTGGATTTTGTGCCGTAGCTCCTTCACAACGAGGGTGGTACGGATAGCAGTCCAGCGCTTGAGCCACTGTAGGCGGTCTCCTTAGGCCCGACTCGAATTCAACATCTCTTCCGTTTTCCCTCCCTCGATAATCTGGCAGCTTTTGCCGGTTCAGCCACAGCCGCGCTTCGGTCCAGAGGCGAGAACTACGCGGGCTCCATTTGCTCGAGATTTCGACTTGGGGCAGACTCTAACCCGCTACGCGAGGATGGGGCCCGTCGGCGACCTGGGCGAAGCGTTGACCAGACCTAAGAGAGGGAGGGACCGCAGTGACACTAGTCAGACGAGGAGAGATTTGGTGGTACGACTTTCAGTTTGGAAATCAGCGCATCCGGGAGTCGACAAAATCGACATCGAAGATCGTAGCCAAAGCCGCAGAACAGCAAAGACGGCGTGATCTGGAACATGGCTTTCACAACATCATCGAGATCCGAGAGAACCGCATCCGGCTCCTGCGGGATGTTGCTGCCAAGTATCTTGAGGATTACCGGATACGCTTCCGTGGCGTGACTTTTGCTGAATATGCGATCGGCCACGTGACCCGACATCTCGGAGATAAATTGCTGGTCGATATTGATGAAGCCGCGATTCTGGGTTACCAGAGTTCGCGCCTCAAAGAACTCGCTGCCCCAAAATCCGTCAATGAGGAGGTTCGCTTCCTCCTGACGATGATGGAGCAGCAGGGAGAGGTGATTCGCGCCGCGCTTCGAAAGAAGAAGAAATTAAAGCTGCCCACTCGCAGAAAGATCGGGAAGGCATATGGGGCAGATGAGACCTATCGGATGCGACAGTTATCTAAGAAATCTCGATCTCCTCACATTTATCTGGCGCTGACCATGGCGCTCAACGCAGGCATGCGC
>DATDHL010000255.1:0-6975 GCA_036521575.1 Edaphobacter sp.
TACGAGATGGCGAACTATACGGTCGTGGATGGGACGCATCTGCAGATGACGTTGAACAAGGCGCATAATCTGCCTGCTACGGTTGCGATGGGCGGTCTGTGCGGGTACGGGCTTGAACAGACGGTGGATACGGCTTCGGGGATACGGCAGGTGTTTCCTGTGGTTGGGTCTTACTCGGCTACTGGGCTTTATTATGCTGGCGGGGCGACAGCGATTGTGGGTGCGATGGGGCACAGCTCGGCTTTCCTGAATCTGAGTTTGAATGTGGCTTCGATCGCACGCAGCAATAATGTCGTGACGGTGACTACTGCAGGGAATCTGCCTGCGGACGTGAATGGGTTGACGCTGACGGTGAGCGGCGTGGCCGATAGCGGCTACAACGGCAGTTACGCGGTAACGACGACAGGGCCGAACACTCTGACCTATGCGCAGAGTGGAGCTAACAGCACAAGCACTGGCGGGACGATGGCCGTACTGACGGGTGGATATGCGCTGTATCCGATGGCGGAGGTGCTGAGCGTACTGGATGCGGCGACGAAGAGTGTTGACGGGCAGATGACGCTGGCTCCGAACACGGTGGCGTGGGCGGCGAACGATGCGCTAGAGCAGCCACACTACTTTCAGGAGCTTGTGAGCGCTGATCTAACCTATGTGGGGCAAACGACACCGCGGCCTACCTCGTACGTGCGAGCGGGTTTGCAGTATGAAGGCAACAATGGACCGGGGCTGCAAGGCTGGACGGTGACGAATGCGACTCCGTCGACGGCGTATCTGGGCAACGGGGGAACACATATAGCGCCCGATTGGGCCTATGAGGCGAAGGGGGTGTGGAACCGGACGATGTCGCTGCAGGCGGGCGAGCAGAGCGTGTTCACGGTCCACTGCAACTCGCATGGATGCGGAAAGTGGAACTCGCATTACAACCTGTTCGAGCTGGACAGCAGCGTGGCTACGGATACGATCTCGTTTCAACCAACAACGAGCACGTTGACGCTGGGTTTGAGGGGTACGACCTACGGGTTCAGCCCGCAGGCGTTTACGGCGGCGACGGTGAATGCGGGAACGGTGAATGCAACGATTCTGAACGGTGCGGTGAGCGCTGCCCAACTGCCGGTGTTTCAGGCTTCGGGGAGCGGACATGCGCAGGGAGTGGTTCCTGATCCTGGAGCGACGGCCGGGACGACGCGGTTTTTGCGCGAAGATGGGACGTGGGCTGCGCCTTCGGGCGGATCTACGGGCCTGGGCACAGGGACCGGCCCCGGATTTGGAATGGCAGATGGCGCGACGGCTGACTACAACTTTCTACAGGGCTCGGGGAGCGTTGCAACCGACGGCAGCGGGAACGGCAATGACGGGACGTTAGGCAGTGGAGCGAACGCACCCACATGGACTCCGCTAGGTTTGTCTTTCCAGCCCGGACAGGGTGTCGCTTTGCCGTCTGCCTTGAATGGAACGCAGACGTTTTTTGTTGCTGTGTACAACCAGCCGCTGACGGCAGGCGCGCAGACGACGAATGCGTATCCCGTGCTGATCACCAGTTCACTCGGAAACTCGGGGGCCAACCTGGTGATAAATACGTTGAACTCTTCGAACAATTATTTGACTTCGGCGTTAACGCCTGGGGTTTTCACAAACTCGATGATGTCTTCGTGCAACACATCCGTGGCCGGATTTCATGTGATCGCGTATCAGCTTGGCGTGTCGGGGAGCAACGTGGATCATGAGTTCGTCGATGGTGCGGAGTGTGCTTACACGGCGCAGGGAGCGACGGGGCTTCTTCAGAGCTCTGGCCATTTCACGCTTGGGTCTTCGGGGAGCGGCCCGTTTGCGGCATCCGGAATACTGGGGACGGTGTATCGGCTTCGCACTTACCCTACGCTTCTGAGTGCGACCAGTGTAACGACGCTGAGCAAGCTGATTGCTGCAGAGGTCGCGAGTCGCGGGGTTGGTACAAGCCCCGGTCTATACTCCTCTGCGCTTCCGCAGATCAACTGTATTGGAGACTCGATTACGGTTGGACAGGGAGCGACTACACCTTATTGCAGCCTTATCTCGCTGACGAACTACCCGTCTTTCTCTGCTGTGAATTGGGGTATTGGTTCGACGACGACGATTGCAATTGCAAGCTCTGAGTCGCAGAGAGTAGCGCCTCGGTGTCAGACTGCGTTTGGTCCGGCTGTTGCGACGGTGTTTCTCGGAACCAACGATTACGCACTTACGACGCCAGCTACGAGCTACACGGTCGTTACGAATCTAATTGGAGAGGTTCAGACGTTGAAGAGCGCAGGCTGCCGGGTGTTTGTGGTGACGATGCTCTCGCGGAACGGCTTTGATGTGAATAAGAATGCTTACGATGCGCAGATATTGCAGTTGGCGGAGGCGGGCGGCGCGGATGGCGTGATCGATGCCGCGGCCGATCCTCTGATTGGCGCCGATTCTGCTTTTTCGAATACGACGTATTTTCAGGCAGACGGGATTCATCCGACGAATGCAGGCCATGTGCGCATTGCGAATGCATTCAACAACACGCTGAATTACTACTTTGGATATAAGGCGTCGAATCCACATGTGATTGCCGGGACGACGGTGACGCTGGCTAGTGGGGACAGGGCTGTAACAGCGGCGCCTACTGGGAACGCGGCTTATACGATGCCGGATTGCACAGGTCCAAGCGGGGCGACGTATACGATCAGCAATCCGCAGTCGGCGTTTACGCTTACGATCGCCGGCGGCGCGGGACAGCCGATCAATGGGTTGTCCTCTGCGGTTACGATTCCGAGCAACAGCACGGTGACGCTGCGGGATGTGGCTAATCCGAAGTCAACGTCGGGATGCCATTGGGTGATGTAGGTGGGAGCCTTGGCCCCTGGAAGAGCGATACCTTCCAGGGGCTTTCGTGTATTGGGTGAGATATCGAGGGTTGAGGTGGGGCGTGCGGGATCTGCAAGATTTGCTTGAGTTGGGCAAGAGAATGGAAGGCGAGCCGGAACTGGCGGTGAGGGCGGCTACGAAGTTGTTACGGGTGAGAGACCGTGTGGGCATAGAACGTCCGCTCAAGGCGAATGCGGTGCAGCTGGCGTTTGAACGTGCGCGTGGGCGAAAAAATATTGTGCTGAAGGCACGGCAGATGGGGATTACGACCTGGGTGGCGGGGCGGTTTTTTTTGAAGACGGTGACGACGCCTGGGGTGTTGACGTTGCAGGTGGCTCAGACGAGAGAGGCCGCGGAGGGGATCTTTCGGATCGTGCAGCGGTTTTGGGAGTGTCTTGATGAGGACTTGCGGGAGGGGCCGCTGCGGCGGAGTATCGCTAACTCGGGACAGATGTGTTTTCCGGAGCTGGATAGCGAGTTTCGCGTGGTGAGCGCGGGGGATGAAAGTGCGGGCCGTGGGTTGACGGTGCAGAATCTGCATTGCAGTGAGGTCAGCCGTTGGCCTGGGGATGCTGGAGAGACGCTCGCGGGATTGCGGGCGGCGTTGGCTCCGGGGGGCGAGATGGTGCTGGAGTCAACGCCGAATGGGGCTTATGGGTGCTTCTATGAAGAGTGGGGCCGGGCTGGCTCGAATGACGTTGTGCGGCATTTTTTTCCCTGGTGGATGGAGAAGGCATATGTTGCTTCTCCGGTTACAAATTTGCGGGAAGATGAGCGGGCTCTGGGTTTGACGGCGGAACAGATTGGGTTTCGGCGTGGTTTGGAGGCTAGTTACAGGGGGTTGCGGTCTCAGGAGTTTGCTGAGGATGCCGATAGTTGCTTCAAGGCTACGGGGGAGTGCTGCTTTGCGGTTGAGGCGGTTGAGGCTCGGTTGAAGGGAGTGCCGGAGCCGGTGGAGACGCGGAGGGGAGGGGCTTTGCGGATTTGGCTGCCTCCGGTTGCGGGCAAGAAGTATGTAGTTGCGGTGGATACGGCTGGTGGGGGCGCGGATGGGGACTTTGCTGCCGTACAGGTGATCGAGATGGAGTCGGGGATGCAGTGCGCGGAGTTGCAGCAGAGGCTGGGGACGTTGGAGTTGGCGAAGGTTTCGGCCGATATAGCCAGGGAGTATGGCGGGGCTTTGATTGCAGTGGAAAGGAATAACCATGGCGCTGGTGTGTTGGCTTATCTGGATAGCGTTGAGCGTTACGCTCGGGTTTATGAGCAGGGGGGAGTCGCAGGATGGTTGACTACTGCCGGGAGTAAACCGGGGATGGTGAGCCGGATGGGGGCTTTGCTGGTGGAGTCGCCGTGGTTGTTTTTCAGCAGGCGTTTGCTGGGGGAGTGCAGGACGTTTGTTTCGATGGCGGGGGGTAGGACCGGGGCTGTGAGTGGGGCTCATGATGATTGCCTGATGGCTATGGGGGTGGCGCAGGCGGTTCGGGCGGAGTTGGTGGGGAAGAAGAAGGATGGACCGAAGCTTAGGGATGGTTGGATGAGCGAGCTTTTGGGTGGGGTAAGAGGGGGCATACTCCCGGGAAACCCAAAGCTAAAGTATTGGGCTACCAGCCCCTCTTTCCCAAGGGGCGCGGAGAGACCCAAGGCTGAAGCCTTGGGGTACCCAGAAGCAACGGCAAGAACACAGGCAAAAGCAGATCTTTACGGGATGACAAGCAAGAAAGGCAATAACAACGGCTACTGCAAATAGGCGATGCAGTATTCTGCTGGGACGGGGTGATGTGGTTTGGCGGTTTTGGCGGTGCAGGCGATTCGTCGGATGCGGGGTGGGGCGCAGAGCCAGTTGATGCTGGGAGCCGATGGGAAGCTTTGGGTAGTGAAGTTTCAGAATAATCCGCAACATCTGCGGGTGCTGGCGAATGAGTTGATCGCTACGCGGTTGGCGGCGGCGGTGGGCCTGACGGTGCCGGTGAGTGATGTCGTTGAAGTGACGGAGTGGCTGGTGGCGAACTCGGCGGATATGTTTGTGGAGCTTCCGCGGGGACAGCGCGATAGATATAAAGCTGGGTTGCAGTTTGGGTCGCAGTTTGTGGGTGGGTTGATGCCGGGACAGGTGGTGGACTACTTG
The DNA here is from genome assembly GCA_036521575.1 of Edaphobacter sp. Classification (GTDB taxonomy): domain Bacteria; phylum Acidobacteriota; class Terriglobia; order Terriglobales; family Acidobacteriaceae; genus Edaphobacter. The sequence continues at coordinate 4,997 of DATDHL010000255.1, forward strand.
CCCGAACAACAGTTGGATGAGGTGAGGAACCTGGGAGAGTTTGCCGGGATGCTGTGTATCGATAAGTGGGCGGGCAACTGCAATGGGCGGCAGGCGGTGTTCGAACGGAAGCCTCGGGAGCGGAAGTATCGGGCTACATTTATCGATCAGGGGTTTTGCTTTAATGCTGGGGAGTGGACGTTTCCGGATTCTCCACTGCGTGGGGTGTATCAGCGGAATCGGGTGTATGAGAGGGTGACGGGATGGGAGAGCTTTGAGCCGTGGCTGAGCCGCGTGGAAGCGATGCAGGCGGCGACACTTTGGGAGATTGCTGAGGCGGTTCCTCCGAATTGGTATGGCGGGGATACGGCGGAGATTGAAAGGCTGATGGAACAGATGTTGCGAAGGCAGTCGCGAGTGCGGGAGTTGATTGGGGCGTTTCGGGATTCAGATCGGGAGCCTTTCCCGATGTGGGCGAAGAAAGCGATGAGTGCGGTGCCGAGACAGTTTGCGGATTTGAGTGGAGTTGGGAAGTTTGTAATGTAGTGGGTATGGTTGTTGACGTGCTGAAGGAAAAAGAACAGACAACAGCAACGACGAAATACAGGGATTCTTCGCTGCGCTCAGAATGACGACGAGAATGTTTGAAAGGGATAGGGCGTGAGGGAACGGTTGCCGTGTGAGTTCTTCCTGATTCGGTATGTGCCGGATGTGGTGAAGGGCGAGTTTACGAATATCGGTGTGCTGCTGCGGGAGGCAGGACGCGACGATAGCGCGGTGGTGCGTTTTACGCGGGACTGGAGCAGGGTTCGCTGCATGGATGCCGATGCGGATATCGGTCTGCTGGAAGGGCTTGAAGGGGAGATTGCGGCTCGGCTGCGGATGGGTGCGGCGGATACGAAGCCGGTGACGCAGGTGCTCGAGGATACGCTTTCGAACTCGTTGCAGATTACGCCGGTGAAGGCTTGTTTGGCCGAGAGTATGCCGGCGGAGATGGAACAGTTGATGCGGATGTATGTGGAGCCTTTGAAAGTAAAGGCGGAACGGAAGAAGACTGGGCGGGCGGCGATTGCAGGGGCTATGCGGGCGGAGTTTGAGCGGGCGGGTGTGTGGGGGTTGATGCGGAAACGGATTGCTGCTTCGCTTTATACGCGAGCTGGTGATCCTATGAAGATTGATTGTGGGTACAGAGCTGATTTGCAAAAGGCAACCACGGGCCGGGTGATTCGGATGTTTCAGGCCGTTTCGCTGGAAGGCGATGTTGAAGGGGCCAAGGGGTTGGCTTATTCGGCGCCGCTGCTTCGCGAAGGTGTTTTTCGGGTAGAGAATGCAAATCTGGAGTTGACCGCTGTGGTGGAGCCTCTGCGGGCTGTTTCGGATTTGGAGGATGAGGCTGTGGAGCGATATCGGTTTGGGGTGGAGGCTATGGAGCGGCAGGAGATTCGGGTGGTTACGTTGAGCGATCTGGCCCGGGTGGCAGAGACGGCGAGGGTGGAGCTGCGGGTTTGAAGCTGTCGGAGAAGAACCGGACTGCGGATCGGCGCGGATGAGACGGATTAGGAACGGCAACGGCAACGGCGAGATACAGGGATCTCTCCACTGCGCCGCTCACGATGAGCCTGTGAGTGGCTTCGGTCGAGACGACGTTTGTATTTAGTGGAAGTTTTGATGTGAGGCATGGCCCGTGGGCTGTGCCTTTTTCTTTTTTGCAGGACAGATGGAAAGAGAGAGGTGAGACATGGGTGTTCGGGCTGCGGCGAAGAGTGTATGGGAACGGTTAGCGGGGGTCGAAGCCGCTGCTGGGGAGGCGGTTGGGGAGCGGAAGACGGCGGTGCTGCCTTCGATCTTGAGTCCTTATCAGGTTGGGCGTACGGGGCAGAGTGCTCTGCCGAAGCCTACGCCGGCGAATCTGCGGAAGTTTGCAGAGACGCCTGTGGTGAGGCGCGCGATTAATGTGGTGAAGGACAAGATCGCCAGTATGGATTGGCAGGTGCGGGTTC
>DATDHL010000256.1:0-1734 GCA_036521575.1 Edaphobacter sp.
CAAAATACAGGGATTCTTCCCCTTCGGCACGCTCAGGGTCAGAATGACGAGCATGAAATCACTGCCTCCACGTATCTTTCTAACTTTCTGAAGGTTTTAGCTCGAGGCGTTTGATTTCGCCGACTATGACGACGTAGCTGAAGATGGCCATGAGAGCGGTGATGCCTACGAAGATGAGCGCTCCGTTGAAGGAGCCGGTTTTTTGGACGATGAAGCCGATGATGATGGGCGTGGTGATTCCGGCGGTGTTGCCAAAGAGGTTGAAGAGGCCGCCGTTGAGTCCGATGAGCTCTTTGGGGGAGGTGTCGGCGATGACGGTCCAGCCGAGTGCGCCGAAGCCCTTGCCGAAGAAGGCGAGTGACATGAGGAACATGACGACGGACTGCGCGTTGGTGTAGTTGCAGGCGATCATGGTGACGGAGAGGAGCATCCCGGCGATGATAGGCGCTTTGCGAGCGAAGGTGAGGGAGTGGCCGCGTCGGAGGAGGGCGTCGGAGCAAAGTCCGCCAAGGACTCCGCCGATGGATCCGAAGAGGGCGGGAAGCGCGACGGCGAAGCCTCCCTTGAGCACGGACATGTGGCGCGCCTGGACGAGGTAGACGGGGAACCAGGTGATAAAGAAGTAGGTGAGGGTGGTGATGCAGAACTGGCCGATGTAGATGCCGACGAGCATTCGCTGCTGAAGGAGTTGCGCGACGCCTTTCCACGTGAGGGCATTGGCTGGTTTGCCGCCGGCGGCGCGGTCGAGGTTGACGAGGCCGCCGCCGCGTTCGATCTGGTCGATTTCGGATTGTGAGATGAGTGGGTGGTCCGGGACGTTGTAGACGGTCTTTGACCAGGCGAAGACAAGCACGAGGCCGAAGATGCCCATGAACCAGAAGGTCCACTGCCAGCCGTGGTTCTGGGTGAGCCAGCCGAAGATGGGCGCGAAGGCGACGAGAGCGAAGTACTGGGAGGAATTGAAGATGGCGGAGGCGGTGCCGCGCTCGTCGGTGGGGAACCAGGCGGCTACGATGCGTCCGTTGCCGGGAAAAACGGGCGATTGTGCGAGGCCGGAGAGGAGGCGAAGGACGAAGATGGTGCTGAAGATGTAAGCCGCCGGAAGATAGCCTGCGAATCCGATGAGGAAGGCGCAGATGGTCCAGGCGAAGATGCTGATGCCATAGACACGCTTGGAGCCGAAGCGGTCGAGGAGGCCTCCGGAGGGAAGCTGGCCGAGCACGTAGGCCCAGCTGAAGCCGGAGAGGAGGAAGCCGAAGCGAACAGGCGCGAGTGCGAGCTGCTTCTGCATGGCGGTGCCGGCTACGGAGAGGGCAACGCGGTCTCCGTAGCTGAAGCAGCTGGCGATGAAGAGCATCGCGACGATGAGGTAGCGGACGTGAGTGGTCTTTGTCTGCGATGCGTGGATGGGGGCGTCGGTCAGGTGCGGTCTCCGATCAACTTCTTCAGGTCTTCAAACTCTGATGGAGCGAGATCGAGGAGCGGGGAGCGGACCGGGCCTGCTGGGCGTCCGACTGCGGTCATGCCGGCTTTGACGATGGAGACGGCGTATCCCTTACGCCGGTTGCGGATGCCTATGTAGGGGAGGACGAAGTCGCGGAGATCGGTGTAGACCCTGGCGTGGTCGCGGCGGCGGACTGCTGCGTAGAACTCCTGCGCGAAGTTGGGGAGGAAGTTGAAGATGGCGCTGGAGTAGGTGGTAACGCCCATCTCGAGGTAGGGGAGGGCGAAGGT
>DATDHL010000257.1:0-2081 GCA_036521575.1 Edaphobacter sp.
ACAGATAGCAAGAGCGTGAGAATCGCCAAAATGAGCACTACTATCTGAACCAACTGCGTAAGCGGACTCGCTACAAGCATTCCATCGAGGATAGAAGCCCTTGCAGGCGCGAGCACCATCTGGAGAATTGCACCCACACAACCAGTCGACGCAAGTGCGGCAGCAACGATGAAGCGGACTCGCATCTGATGCATACGCAAAATAAAGATGTCCACCACCAACACAATTAATGCTGTAGCCGAAACGATGATCTCGGGCAGTGCGAATTCCGCCAGTTGCGCATAGTTGATTGGGATCATTGCCAGCTACCTTTGCGCAAGTTTTCAAACAATGGAGAATTCAATGCCGGACGAATCACGTTCAAAAACAGTTGAGGATAGATTCCAATGACTACGGACGCACCGATCAAGATCATCGCGCCGAGGCGTTCCGGAAGCGAAATCGTCGGCATAGATGATTGGGGAGGCGGAGCTTCGGAGCCCGTTTCCGCAAAGAATGCTCTTTGCATTGCACGCCAGGTATATGCGATTCCAGCTACGAGTCCGATTCCTACGCAGACTGTAAAAGCAGGATACGCACGCCACGTCCCAATCAGGATCATAAGTTCCGCTACAAATCCGCTAAAACCGGGCAGTCCCATGCTAGCCATTCCAGCCACGATAAAAGTGACAGCTGCAAACGGAATGGCTTTGTTGAGATTCATAGGCGCCAGGACCTTAAGGTCGCGCGTATGTGTTCGCTCGTACACCATTCGCCCGACAACAGCGAAAAGTAGCCCTGCCAGAATTCCATGCGAGAACATCTGGACGACTGCGCCGGATAGCCCCAGTTGATTGATCGTCATTAGTCCAAGCAGGACAAAGCCCATGTGGCTGACGCTCGAATAACCGATGACAAATTTGAAATCTCTTTGCACCAGTGCAACCATCGCGCCATACACGATACCGATGACAGCGAGCAGGGCAAAGACATCGCGCCATGAACCCAGGCCGAGCACGCTAAAGCCCCACGGATCCAAGCCAAGCGGAAACAGCACCATGGCGACTCGGAGACAGCCATACGCGCCCAGTTTCATTACGACACCTGCGAGCAGCATCGAAGCCGCCGTCGGTGCTGCAACATGACCAGTCGGGGCCCAGGTATGAAAAGGCCACAGACCCGCAAGAATGGCGAAGCCAATGAACACCAGGGGAAATGCCCACATCTGAAAGTGAATCGGAAAAGGAAACCGGGCAAGATCGGCCAGCGACATTGTCTTTGCTCCAGCCACGACATACGCCGCGATCAACCCGATAAGCACCATCCCGCTTCCGACGAATGAGTAAAGCGCAAGTTTCATCGCGCCATATTCACGCCGCGTCGAACCCCAAATCGCGATTAGAAAGTACTTCGGGATAATAACGATTTCGTAAAACACAAGTAGAAGAAACAGGTCGAAGCTCAGAAATACACCGTACACTGCTCCGATAAGCACTAAATAAAATGCGAAGAATTCCTTCGCACGGTATTCGATGTTCCAGGAAAATAGAACGCCGGTAGTTGCAATGATTCCTGTCAACAGAAGTAAAACCAGACTTATTCCATCCGCCGCGAGATGATATTCGATGCCCAGAGATGGCACCCATGGCACACGAATAATCGTCAACTCCTCACCAATTCTGTGCTGCAAGAAAGCTGTGGCCGTGATCGTAAAAGCGGCAACCGCCGCCAGCAACGAAAGACTGCGCGCCCACGCAACGCTCCCCTTTGGTAGCAAGATCACCACAAGCGCACCAAAAAACGAAATGTAGATCGTCCACGCAAGCATAGTTAGAGGGCCCAATTCATCCTGTCGATCAAAACCTCAGTTGTTGCACCATCCGAATAACCGTATTGTTGACTACTCCAAGTACGAACTGCGGATACAGGCCCAGTGCAAACATCAGTCCAATGACAGGCACTAGCGTCAGTCGCTCGCCTATTGTCAGATCGGGCAAGTCCTTCCACCTCTCTGAAAGTGGCCCGCAGAAAACGCGCTGCAGAACTCCGAGAATAAAGATTGCCGTAACCAGCAGACCAACCACGGACAGCGCCGTGGCCCA
>DATDHL010000258.1:0-2311 GCA_036521575.1 Edaphobacter sp.
GCGCGGGCGAGAACGTCAGAAACAAGTTGCTTCAAATCGGAGGCCACTGCGGATGCACTCTGGGACAATTTGGAAACCTCTAATGAACGGGAGATGAGGACTGCCGTGGCTGACGGCCATCCGTAGCCTTGAGAAAGTACATGCCTTCAGAGCAGTACTCAGAGTCGCTCTTCAGCTTGTGCTCGATGTGTGTGGCTGGGCCATCTTCAGAGCGGCGTTTGAAGAGCTTGACGGCTCCTCCACAGCTCTTGCAGCGAAATTCGGTGTCGTTATCGTCAAGCGCATCGGCGATGGTCTTGACCTTCCAGAAGGGCTCATAGCCACCAGCGGCACGAACGCGGCGACGCTTCACTTCACACTCGTAGAATTTTTCACGCTCGGCTGCCATGTTGACCTCGATCCGGTACGGGTTCAGCTTCGTTGATTGGTACTTTCAGGTGTCATGCACGCAGAGTGATCGTTCGGCGTTACAGCAGAGTCAGAGAACGGGATGTGCGGACAACTTCGGCTCGCGGCCATCGGTCGCCTTCTTGAACAGAAGGCCGTTGGCGCAGAACTCGGAGTCGGCGGCGGATTTGTGCTCAACGTAAGGCGGTGCGCCGGTCTTGTTGGTGCGGCCGAGGAGTTTGACCTCACCGAAGCAATCCTTGCAGCGGAACTCGGTGTCGCTATCAGCCAGGGCAACCTGGACGCTCTTGACCTTCCAGAAAGGCTCGTAGCCTCCGCCAGTTTTGACGCGACGACGTTTTACTTCACACTCATAGATCTTCTCGCGTTCGACTGCCATTATTGTCCCGTTCCGCCGACCGTCATGCGGTCGAGCTTGATTGTGGGCATGCCTACGCCGACCGGCACGCTTTGCCCGGACTTGCCGCAGGTGCCGATGCCCTCGTCGAGTGCGAGGTCGTTGCCGACCATCGACACATATTTCAAAGCTTCAGGGCCGTTGCCGATGAGGGTCGCGCCTTTGACGGGGCTGGTGACTTTGCCGTCTTCGATGAGGTAGGCCTCGGAGGCGGAGAAGACGAATTTGCCATTGGTGATGTCGACCTGGCCGCCGCCGAAGTTGACGGCGTAGAGGCCGCGCTTGACGGACTTAATGATGTCCTCGGGCATGTCGTCGCCGTTGAGCATGTAGGTGTTGGTCATGCGCGGCATGGGAATGTGATGGTAGCTCTCGCGGCGGCCGGAGCCGGTGTTGGGCGTGCCCATGAGGCGCGAGGAGAGCTTGTCGGAGAGGTAGCCCTTGAGGATGCCGTTCTCGATGAGGACGTTCTCCTGGGTGGGGTTGCCCTCGTCGTCGACGTTGATGGAGCCTCGGCGGTTTGGCATGCGACCGTTGTCGACTACAGTGACTTTGCTCGACGCGACCTGTTGACCGATGAGGCCGGCGAAGGCTGAGGTCTTTTTGCGGTTGAAGTCGGCTTCGAGGCCGTGGCCTACGGCTTCGTGGAGGAGGACGCCGGGCCAGCCGGGGCCGAGTACGACTTCCATCTCGCCGGCGGGGGCCTCGATAGCGTTGAGCTGGAGGATGGCGGTGCGGGCGGCTTCGCGGGCGAAGTGTTCGGGAGATTTTTCTCCCTCGAAGAAGTCCATGGCGACGCGACCGCCGCCGCCGCTAGTGCCTCGGGCGGTGCTTCCGGCACCGTTGTTGCCTGCGGCATCTTTTGCGATGACGAAGACGTTCAAGCGCGCGAGGGGTTGGGTGTCGGAGGCGAAGGTGCCGTCGGATGCGGCGATAAGGATGCGGCGGAGCTCGTCGGAGAAGCTTGCGCGAACTTGGGTGATACGTGGATCGTAGGCGCGAGCGGCTTTGTCGGCGCGCTGGATTAGGGTTAGCTTGGCGGCGATTTCGGCGTCGGCGGTGGCTCCGGCGATGGGGTAGAGCGAGGTGGCTTCGGTGTGGCGGAAGCCGCTCATAAGTTCTTTGGCTGGGCCACTTGCGATGAGGGCGGCCGTTCGCGCTGCGCGTAGTAAGCGGTCAGAGGAGAGGTCGTCGGTATAGGCGTATCCGGTGCGTTCGCCCGAGACTACGCGGACGCCGCAGCCTACGCTGATGCCCTGGGAGGCTGATTTGACGAGGGATTCGTCGATGCCGAGGGAGGTGGAAGTGACTGATTCGAAATAGAGATCGGCGTAGTCGCCCCCTGCGGAGAGGGCTTCCCCCAGGCAGCGTTCCATCAGGCGTTCGGAAAGTCCGAGTTTCTCGATGAAGTAGCGTTTGTGGTCTGGGGCGGGAATTGTCATCTGTATCTATGATTTTAGGCTTTGCTGGAGGGCGCGGCAAATATTGGGCGTTTTCGATGGTCAG
>DATDHL010000259.1:0-11800 GCA_036521575.1 Edaphobacter sp.
CCAGTGGGTGGCGCACTAAAGTTCAGAATGTCGCGCTGGGCAATGCGAAGGTGTTCCAGCACCTGCCAGGCCGAGTAAGGCAGATTGGGAGGCACAGTCCCGCGGTGTTCGACGGGGAAATCTTTGATTGCTTCATCCAATGTGACGTGGGCCTCGCCTCCGCGGAGGAGAGCAAGAAGCTGTTTGCGTAGTTCAGCGGACGTATCGGCTTTGACGATAGTAGATTTGGCTGCGCTCATAACTCCCCTTCTCACGAGTTTGGATGCTCGAGGGCGGCGCAACGCTCCAAACTCATGAGATAGGTGAGGCAACCGGTTTATGCCACATCATCTTCAGCGGCAACGGCGGCGGGAATTCCCCCCTCGCGACGCATGCGAAGATACCCGCGAATGAAGGGTTCGATATCTCCATCGAGTACACGATCGACGTCACCAACTTCGACGCGGGTTCGAAGGTCCTTCGCTATGCGATAAGGCTGGAGGACGTAGTTACGAATCTGCGACCCAAAGTTGATGTCTGACTTAGAGTCCTCGAGCTTCTTAGTGGCGGCCTTCTTCTTCTCCAACTCGTATTCATAAAGGCGCGAGCGGAGAAGCTTCATGGCCTTCTCCTTGTTCTTGTGCTGGGAACGCTCATTCTGACAGCCCGCGACGAGGCCGGTGGGGATGTGCGTGATACGAACGGCTGAATCAGTGGTGTTGACGTGCTGCCCGCCCTTACCGCCCGACCGATAAGTATCGATACGCAGGTCGTCCGGCTTGATGTCGATGACGATGGTGTCGTCGATCTCCGGCGAGACGAAGACGCTCGCAAAGCTTGTATGGCGGCGCTTAGCGGAGTCGTATGGCGAGATGCGAACGAGGCGGTGCACACCAGTCTCACCCGATAGAAGCCCGTAGGCGAAGTCGCCTGAGATAGTGAACGTAGCCGACTTGATGCCAGCCTCGTCACCATCCTGCACTTCATTGATCTCGACCTTGAAGTTCTGGCGCTCGCCCCAACGGATGTACATGCGCATCAGCATCTCGGCCCAGTCCTGGCTCTCGGTGCCGCCAGCGCCGGGGTGGACGACGACGATCGCATTCAATGGGTCGGACTCCTCCGAAAGCATCGTCTTGGACTCCAGTTTGTCGACGAACTCGACCAGAGAGGGAATCTCGCGGGCAAGATCGGCCTCGGTATCTTCACCTTCTTTAGCTAACTCGAAGTAAGCCTCGATGTCATCAGACCGGCGCGCCAGTTCGGTGTCATCGGCCAGCAGGTTTTCGATGCGCTTGCGCTCGCGCATCAGAGGCTGCGAACGCGCTGGATCGGCCCAGATGGCAGGGTCGGAGGTCTTCTCTTCAACAGTTGCTAGTTCACGGCGGAGGCGGGCCGAGTCAAAGATACTCCCGCAGATCGCGAACTTTTTCGCGGACCGGGGAGTAGGAATATTCAAGATCGCTAATCATGATCTCTAGTTTACGGCACTCCGGCATGAAAATTCATGACGAGAGTTAGCTTCGTCTCAACCGGCTCTCATAGCACGTGCCTTGGACATGACTTCATACACATAGGTTGTCTTTGCGGTGGTGTAGGCCTCCCGGTCGTCTTTGTACTGCGCCATCAGTTCTAGCTTTAGAGCGCCATAATGCGAAGCCTCATCCGGGTGGGTTCGAAGGTAGTCACGAAACAACAGCCGTTCCCACATATCGCTTCCGAGTTCAGTTATGTGGACGTGGTGCGTCCGATGCGGCGCGGCTGGTGGAAGACCCTTGACGAAGAACAGGCGGTCGCGTTGCGGATTGTCCGACCAGAATGCATATCCAAGCACCTCCATGGGACGCATGGCAATCTCACGGGCCTCCCGCACCGACCGAACCGCTACAAGAATATCGATGATCGGCTTGGCCACAAGACCGGGAATGGCAGTGCTACCGAAATGTTCGATAGCAGAAACCAATCCAACGGGTAAAACAGACTGCAAACGCTTGGCTTCAGCAGCGTACATTTCAGACCATCTCGGATCATAGTCGACAATGTGAATCTCATCCATTGGGGGTATTTTCTAACCTATCGGCGGAACAGGCTATACGCAAGCGCCAGCGCCGTAATGGCCGCACAGGCATAGGCGAAGAGATCGCCGTGCGCCGCGTAGAAGGTGAGATCGTGCTCGTAAGCAAAGCCGACACGAATGCTTGTCCGGATGTGGCGCGGTGCGGAAGCGATCACGCGGCCGTTGGGGTCGATCGACGCCGTAACCCCTGTGTTCGTGGCGCGCAATATCCAGCGATGATTTTCGACAGCACGCATCCGCACCATGTTAAGGTGCTGCCAAGGCGCGCTGGTGTCGCCGTACCATCCATCGTTGGAGATGTTGACCAGCACCTCAGCTCCCTGTTTTGTGAACTGGCGGACCTCATCGGCGAAGATGGACTCATAGCAGATGAAGGTCCCGTAGGTGTGTCCGTTGGTAGTGAAGACGGTGCGGTGTTGGCCGGGATCGAAGAGGCCAACCTCGTAGAGAAGGCTCTTGGCGAAGAAAAATAGATGCCTAAAGGGGGTGTATTCGCCAAACGGGACCAGACGCATCTTGTCGTAACGGCCAACGAACTCGCCCTGGGCCGAGACGAAGGATGCGGAGTTGAACTGGTAGTACCCACGCTCGTTATCGCTTGTGCGGTCGATGCCGATGTTGCCGGCGATGACAGGAGCATCGGCCGCGCGCGCGAGCGAGGAAAGTGCCGCGCGGAAATCAGGATCATGCTCCTGAAACGGCGCGGGGGATTCGGGCCAAACAATCAAATCGGTCGTTGACGGCGCAGGAGTGGCACCGGCTTCCGGCTGCCGTTTGAAAATAAAGACAGACTGCGTACCGCGGAGTTCGGGAATCCCCAAAAAAAAGGGGCTGGTAGGGTATCGACTAAGGTACGAGAAAGATTCCAGAAGCTGCAGGTTCGTAGGCTGTGGGCCCGTACTAGCCGCACCAACTTCGAGATTTTGCTGAACCAGCGTTGCGTGAGCATTCGTCGCGATAGTCTGCGGAGCGCGGATGCGGCGTAACCCAAGAACATACAGGACGATGATGACCACCCCTGCGACCGTGAGCACGACGCGGGTGTACCGGCGCTCACGGACACGGATTCTCACCAGCCAGAGCGCGTTGACCGCAGCGATGACAAAGGAGAGCCCATAGGCTCCAGTAATAGGTGCAAGCCGGGTCAGAAGAGGATTGTCGACCTGCGTGATGCCAAGTAAGTCCCAGGGAAGGCCAGTAATGTGAGCCCGAGCCAGTTCGACGGCAACCCACGCAAAGGGACTGAGCAGGAGCGCAACCTGCCTGCCGAAGCGCAGTCTGAAGGCAGCAATCAGGAAGCCAAAAAGCGCATGGTAGAGCCCAAGATAGAGGCAGAAAAGAATGAGAATTCCGGCGGCGACGGGTCTATCCAGACCGCCGTATAAGTACATGGTCTGATAGATCCAGTAGCAATTACCTAAGTACCAGATAAAGCCGCAGACGTAACCCAGCGCCCCACCCTGGCGGAAGCTAAGTGGATTTCCCTGTTTATTGTTTGCGAGGAGCGCCCAGAGCAGAGGTAGGAGCGCAATCCAGCAGAAGGCGGTACGCCAGAGTGGCGTGGGGCCGGCAATGGGAAAGGGTAGAACCTGCAAAACGCCGGAGAGTACGGCCATGACCCAAAGCCGTGCGGGAATAAGTCGCATCGCAGATGAAGTCTAGCATTGCCGGCTTTCAAGGCTACAATAGAGCGGACATGGATACTCTGGCAAAAGCGCTCTCGGTGGTGCTGGTCCCACTCTTTTTTGTGGGTATGGCAGGGTCTTTGCTAGTTGTTATCTTTACGGTGGTGCGAGATCTCCGAGAGGTCCTGACGACCGATGAAGATACTGACAACACAGACCTATCTGGTTGATATTGACTTATTGACGCTAGGTAAGCTGACTCTTAAACTTAATAACGTCGGACGGTGGTTTTTGGGACGCTAGACATGCGGATGCGTCCTCTCAATAAATGGCTTCATCTAAACAAACTATCGTTCTGCCTCAATCGAACCGTGTACGCCTTGTCGTGGCGTCGTCGGTCATGCTTACCTTTATCTCCTTCTGGCGTGCGGCCGCCATTGTTCTCAACGATCTAGGATCTTCAGCCTTTTACGCGGGAGGCCTGGCGGAAGAGGCAGTAGGAAAAGCAGCTCCCTGGCTAATCCTGGGCGTGGTGGTGTTCGCCTACGCCGTGCGCGCGGTGTATGTCGAGAGTTGCTCGATGTTCACCCGTGGTGGCGTCTACCGCATCGTCAAGGAAGCTTTGGGCGGCACTTTTGCCAAGGTAAGCGTCTCGGCGTTGATGTTCGACTATGTCCTGACTGGCCCGATATCGGGGGTTTCCGCTGGACAGTACATCATTGGTATGCTGAATGACCTTGCGAGCTTTGCCGCGCAGCGACTTCACTGGACTGTAACTCCCCATCTCAGACCGGATATCTCGTCGGCGTTTATTGCTGTCGCTATCACAGTCTATTTTTGGTGGCAGAACACGAAAGGTATCGAAGAGTCGAGCGAAAAAGCCCTCGACATTATGAAGATCACCACAGTGATGGTGGTCATTCTTCTCATCTGGGGCATCTTCACGGTCATCCATCGCGGCGCCCAGTTGCCTCCGTTGCCGACCCCGGCCAATCTTCATTTCAGCAAGGATGCACTTGGCTTTCTGAGAGGCACTAAGTTTGCCACCTCACTCGGACTATTCGGCGTCCTGATGGCCTTCGGTCACTCGGTTCTGGCCATGAGCGGTGAGGAGTCACTTGCACAGGTAAATCGCGAGATCGAGCACCCGAAGCTGAAGAACCTAAAACGCGCAGCGCTCGTGATTGCTGTCTATAGTTTCATGTTCACCGGCATCTGCTCTCTGCTGGCTGTCATGATCATTCCCGACGCGGTCCGCGTGCATGTCTATCGCGACAACCTGATCGCAGGCATGGCAATGAACATGGTTGGCCCCGAAATACTGCGAATTGTATTTCGGGGCTTTGTTGTCGTAGTTGGATTTTTGATCCTGGGAGGGGCCGTCAACACTGCCATCGTGGGGTCGACTGGCGTGCTCATGCGCATCGCCGAGGACGGGGTACTTACTGATTGGTTCCGAAAGCCCCAAAAGAAGTATGGGACAAGTTATAGAATAGTCAATCTTGTCGCAAGCATGCAGTTGCTTGTGATCGTTCTGACTCACGGCAATGTAGTTGTGATTGGCGAAGCATATGCCTTTGGCGTGATCTGGAGCTTCACTTTTAATGCGCTTGCCATGCTGGTTCTTCGTTGGAAGTTCCGTGGCGAACGTGGGTCCAAGGTTCCATTGAACCTCCGTATTGGAAAGGTAGAGATCCCCTTGGGCCTTATCTCTGTCTTTCTCGTTCTGCTGACTACGGCTGTTGTAAACCTATTTACAAAATCAGTAGCTACGGTGAGTGGTGTCATCTTTGCGGCAGCATTCTTTGTCATCTTTTCGCTATCAGAGCGTGACAATAAGCGGCGGCACGATCTGACTACGCGGCAGATGCGAGAACACTTTCAGCTGGAACATCAGGACAATATCGGACGCGAGGCGCTTGAGATTCGGCCTGGCGCAGTCGTCGTGACCATGCGTGATTCGGCCGCTCCCTTTGCTTTGAAATGGGCGCTGACCCACACCAACACCGACGAACAGGACATCGTGGTACTGGCAGCCCGCATGATGGGCGTAGGCGGCCCCGAGTATGTCGACGCTTCCGAGCAGTTATTCAGCGAACACGAGCAGATGCTATTCACCAAAGCGGTCTCGGTCGCTGAAAGTTTTGGCAAGCATATTTCCCTACTGGTAGTGCCCGCCGGAGATATCTTCGCCGCGCTCGTGCAGACGGCTAACTCGTTGGATGCCGCAGCAGTAGTGTCCGGCCTTTCGAGCAAGTTGACGGCCGAGGAGCAAGCCTACCACGTAGGCCAGGCGTGGGAAGGGCTACCGGAACCGAAGCGTCAATTTACTTTTTATGTCATCAAACCGGACGGTGAGGCATTGAGCTTCCATATCGGGCCTCATGCTCCCGCGATTCTGCCGGACGAAATACAGCTAGTCCACCGCCTGTGGTTGAACCTGAGACGGACGCCTGAGATGAAGGACCTACATCACAGTGACATTGTGACCTATGCACTGACCCGCATGGCTAGTGATTTTGCCCGCGATAAGCAAGAAACGTTGAAAGGTCTCGAGAAGTGTATGCATGAGATACACAACCGTCGCGGCCTGGGAAGTTCGCATTATGAAGAGTTGGACGAGACTGGACCAGGATATGCAATCCGTGCACGTTCTAGTCTCGGTCACGATGCCTCCGAAGCTACTTCCAAACAAAAATAATTAGACCATCGACTTACATATCGTTTGCCAGTTTCTAACTGGTTCTGTATCGTTGCTATGTGGCATTCTCATAACTTGATTTCCCCGGTCTAACTAACTGAAAAATTTGAAATTTAGATGTCGAATGGAGGTAACACGTGGAAGTTAGTCGCATTGTCGCTGAACTTGACGCACAGATATTGAAGTTACAGCAGGCTCGTGCACTGCTCTCTGGAGCCGCGGCACCTGTCCCTCGCACCGGTCCTGGTCGTCCAAAGGGGAGCAAGAATGCTGCCGCAGCAGCCGCGCCACGTAAGCGTAAACTCAGCCCTGAGGGGCGCAAGCGGATAGCTGATGCTATGAAAAAGCGTTGGGCTGAACGCCGGAAACAGAACGCTAAAGGTTGATTTTCAAAAAAAGCGTAAATAGAGCGCGATGCTTACCTTGGGTGCTCGCGCTCTGCTTTTTGGACTGAATCTATTTGTCAGAATGCCTAGCGCGTGACAATTACTTCGCGAAGACTATCTTTTGCAAGAAAAAATCGATAGTTACTGAAGGCAGTCAGCATATTTTCGATCTTTCGATTGCTATAGATCTGCAATAGAGGATAGCTCCCTGCCTTTTGCATCTCTACGAACTCTGTGTCGGTAAGATGGTAGCGGCAGAAGGAAGTTCCCGGATCTGTTGTGGCATGGAAAAAGGCCAGCATCAAGCCTCCCGGCTCCATAACCTCGTGGAGCCGCGAGAAAACTGCAGTTACCAGGGGTTCGGGAAGATAGTCCGCAGTATCCCAAAGGATAACTACATCAAAGTGGCGTCCAGAGAAATTGAGATTAGCCGCGAGAAAACCGTCGATGTCGTACTTTGGCGTCTCACCAGCTTCTCTTGGAATGGTCCACTCCGGCTTTGACGCCTCTTCCACCAAGTTGGCCATGTAAATGCTGTGGCCAAGGCTGGTGATGTAGTTAATGTTAGTTGAGGATGTGGGTCCTATATCCAGAACGCGCAGCGACTCCTGCGACCGAAGGTGCTTGAGTAAGTCTTTCCATCCGCTCGAGTGGCGGGGCACTCGTCCTGCATTGGCCCCACGTGCGCTGCTTGAACTATCACTGCCGCTGAAGAGATTGCGCATGTCTCGCTTCCCTTCCCGCTAAGCCTTCGGCTCGAGGACGAAAGTCTGCGCATCCGCCGCTGCAGGAGCCTGTGGTAAGGACTGTCCCTCTACTCCCTGGAGTTCCACTCGCCCCTTGACTGAGGCGCTTTCCTCGATCGACAGTCTGCCTGCAAAGATATCTCCGTTAACGGCGGCACTCTGTCGTAGCTCAACGCGGCCTGTAGCATGTATGTTGCCATTGACCTTTCCCAGGATGACAATGTCGCGAGCGCTGATGTCAGCAAGGATGCGTGCGTTCGGCCCGATCGTCAAACGGCTCTCCGGCAGGGTGATCGTTCCTTCAATGTCCCCGTCCATGTAAAGGTCTTCCCTACCGGTAAGTTCTCCCCGGATCGTGACCGACTTGCCAATGGCGGTGGCTCCCTCTGCTGGATTCATGAGCTTCTGTTCTCCTGGCGAAACTTTTTGATCTTCATGCGCCTTGCCCGAACTATACCCAAGCCTATCCTATGAGGCAAACGGGAAAACTTCCCACAGGCCACATACGTCTTACATAAGATAAACGGAATACGTGTCCACAGGCGAGGAGCATAGGTTTGACGATAGCGTGCGCTGATGCAAGGAAGAGTACTGTCGACTGCGCATCGCTCGCTCGATTCGCTTCGAAGTCTGCGACGTTGCGGGGATGGCTGATTGCAACAGCGCTCCTCGTTTCGCACTTCGGCTTCGCACCCGCTTCGATAGCTCAAAATATTACGACAACAGCAGGCGCGACAGGTCCGCAAGGTACCATTCCGGCCGACCCACTCTCGATTCCGCCGCGCGCGTGGGTCGTCGATGTCATTACGAACGAATTGGCAGCCCTCCATCACAAAAACTCCTATATCCGTTATCACATGCATATAGTTGACAGCAAAGGCGACCAGATGCGCGACATCATCGAGAGCAGGGACGGCACTGTCGCCCGATTGATCATGCGCAATGGAAAACCTTTGACCGATGAACAGGACAAGGCCGAGCGCCAGCGCCTGAACGACATGCTGCAGTCACCCGACGCTTACATCAAGCATGTAAAAAACGATACCTCCGAAAAGAAAGTCGCCGAATCGCTCATGCGGCAGATGCCCGACGCCATGATCCATACCTACGCCCCCGGGCAGCCGCAGACTGGCAAAAACAGGGACTCACTCGAGATCGTGATCGACTACAAGCCGAACCCTCAGTACCGTCCTCCAACGACCTTCGCTGAAGCCCTGGCCGGGCTCGAAGGACGCGCCTGGATCGATGCGAAGAGCCGCCAGCTAGTGCGCATGGAAGGAACAGTCTTCCGGCCAGTTAACTTTGGCTGGGGCATGCTGGCGCACATCTACCCTGGGGGCAAGCTGACGTTCGAGCAAACGGATGCAGGCGGCGGCCGTCAGATCTTCACTCACTTCACCGAGCATCTGACCGTGCGGGCACTCATGCTGAAGACAATCAACGTCAACGCTGACGTCGAGGCAAGCAACTTCCAGATCATCAACCCGATGAACTATCAGGACGCGATCCACGTGCTCCTGGACACGCCTCTACCCGGCAGATAACTCTGATCCTCAGACGGTCACGCGGGCCTTCGCATAGAGCGTCTGACAGCGAACGGTGAGCCTCTCGATGCGGTCCTTCTGCACCTCGAATCCGCGTCCGGGAGTAGTTGGAACGACGATCTCGCCCTTGGAACTGACCGTCACCGCAGGCTCGATGATGTCCTGTTCCCAATAACGGCTTGACGCGGAGACGTCCCCAGGCAGCGTGAAGTTAGGCAGCGACGACAAAGCAATATTGTGAGCGCGTCCAATGCCCGTCTCCAGCATGCCGCCGCACCACACCGGGATACCCCGCTCCGCCGCAGCGTTATGGACAGCAATGGCCTCGCAGAAACCTCCTACGCGTCCTACCTTGATGTTGATGATGCGGCAGGATTCCATGTCGATAGCTGCAAGCGCATCGCGACGGTTGCGAATCGCCTCATCCAGACAGATCGCGGTCTCAATCCGTTTCTGCAGCATGGAGTGGAAGTAGAAATCGTCATACCAGAGAGGCTGTTCGATCATCAGCAATCCGAACTCGTCCCATCCGGCAATATGGTCGAGGTCCTTCATGCGATAAACGGAGTTGGCATCACAGCTCAACATAATGTCCGGCCATCGGTTGCGCACCGCCTCAAAGATGCGGTTATCCCAGCCAGGTTTGCATTTCAGCTTGATGCGTTGATAGCCCGCAGCCAGCTCGGTCGCGATCTTGTCCATCAGCTGCTCGAGCGTAGGCTGAATCCCGATTGAAACGCCGCAGGGGATGACCTTGCGCGTACCCCCAAGCAGCTTCGCCAGTGGGACGCGCTCCACCTGGGCTTCAAGATCCCAGACTGCATTCTCGAAAGCCGCCTTGGCCATCCGGTGGCCGCGAACCTGCTTGAACAAGTTAGGGCAACTGCTCCCACCCTCCAGATCCGCCTCAAGCAGACGAGGAGCCAGCTCCGTCTCGGCGATGATCCAGGCGGTATCGATCATCTCGTCGCTGAAGTAGGGGTGTTCGCCTGCGACGCACTCGCCCCAGGCAGTCAGGCCTTCGGCTTCCAGTTCGACCAGCATGATGCGGCGGCCCGTAGTCAGGCCGAAGCTGGTCTCGAACGGGTAGGCCAGAGGCATATTAATCTCGCGCAAGTGAATGGCATCGATGTTGAGCATGTCAGGACGTCCTGTCTTTCCGGTATTTGGTAGTGTGCCTGGTTGGGCGGGTGGTCGATTCTTTCGCTCTTTGGGCTTATCCTTTGCCGGTTCCCTGGTTCCAGTGACCGAGCAGGAAGCTGCCGTCCCCGCTGGCATCGCGCTCGTAGCCAATAGTGGCGAGCCCGCGGTCAAACGCCGACAGAAGCGCAACGCGATTATTGCGCTGCAGTGCCTCTGCCATACTTCGCTGCTGAGGGTCCTGCTTCCACTGGTAGATGGCGTGCGGGACAGTGACGCGTTCGATGACTTCCATCGGCTGAGCCTCTCCGCGCAGCAGGCTTACAACGCGCGAGGAGTTCAGCCACCACTCCGCGTATAGCCTATCTGTCGGAAGCCCGCCCTGCAATGGGGATGAGGAAGGACCATAAAAATCCGGCTGATAGCGCCGCGAAATCGCTCCCAGCCGGGCAATATTCAGGTGTGCGTTTTTGATCTCCAACGGGTCGTAGGTCCACTCCATCAAATCGAACCCCCGGGCAATCGCGTCGTCCCGCTGAGCAAGCTTCAAACGACGGCCCAGCCCGAAGTTACGGTATTCCGGCAGTACCGCCAACATGTGCGAATGGAGATACGCATACTGGTTACGGTATCCGGGCAAAGCCATGGCGAAACCAACGATCGTATCGCCGTCAAAGGCCCCGATCACCTGTCCCCCAATCCGCTGAGCGACCAGAAAAACCCGCCGGGGAATAAGATCGCCGTCGCTATAACCCCAAACCTCAAGCTGCAGCACAACGCAGCGTTCAAACTGCTCAAGCGTCGTCAAGTGTCGAATCTCTAGATTGCCGTGCGGCGTCGTATTCATGATTTTGGAGATTCCGAGAGGCTGCTCTTCGCCTCATTCCATCTTTCTTCAAGCTGCGGAGGCGTATGCGCGGCTAGAGCATCCGTCCCGCCCGCCGCCTTCTCCATCGCCCGGAACCGGCGACGAAACTTCGCATTCGATGCGCGAAGGGCGGCCTCAGGATCGACCTTGAGATGACGCGCAAGATTGACCGCCGTAAAAAACAAATCCCCCAACTCCTCTTCGACAGAAGGCGAAGGAATATGTTCCTCCGACGCACTTAATTCAGCTTGCAGCTCGCCGATCTCCTCCTGCAGCTTGGCAAACAGCTCTCCCGCTCGCCCGTCGGCATTAGGCCAGTCGAAGCCAATCTTCGCAGCGCGCGACCCTAGCTTATTCGCCTCAAGCATCGCCGGCATGGAGCGCGGCACATCGTCCAACAGTGATCTCTCAGAAACCGCACGAGCCTGTTTCTCCTCACGCTTGATCTCCTCCCAGTTACGCAGAACAGCATCGGCACTAGTCGCTTCCACATCCGCAAAGACGTGAGGATGCCGCCGAATAAGCTTCTCATTCAGATTCGCAGCAACATCGGCAATGTTGAAATATCCAGCCTCCGAGGCCATCTGCGCATAAAACAGCACCTGCAGCAGAAGGTCCCCAAGCTCGTCCTTCAGATCGGGCCACGCGCGGCGTTCAATCGCATCGAAGACCTCATAGGTCTCCTCGAGCGTATATCGTTTGATGGAATCGAAGGTCTGTTCGCGGTCCCACGG
>DATDHL010000260.1:0-2219 GCA_036521575.1 Edaphobacter sp.
ACCCACGCCCCCAACACCCTCAATCCAGCAAGTAGCCCAACCACTCACAAAGCCCGCCGCAGCCACTCCCGAGCCCGCAAGGCCCGCACCCGTCCCCGCCGCCGTAACTACAACCCCATCCGGCCCCCCAGCCATGGTCCAGGTAGCCGCCGTCTCCCATCAGGAAGACGCCGACACCCTCCTCAACGCCCTCAAGCGCCGAGGCTACAGCGTAGTCGTCCGCCACGAGCCGCAGGACAAGCTCCTGCACATCCAGATAGGCCCCCTGGCCAGCAAAAAAGAAGCCGAGGCCATGCGCCAGCGACTCCTCTCCGACGGCTACAACGCCATCGTCAAATAGCCTTTTCGAAATCCGAAGGCTTCATCTCGTCCGGCAAAGCCTCCGCAATCGCCTGCCGAACAGCCCGCAGCAGATCCTCACGCGTCGCATAGTCCGCCGGCTCAACCACAGGCAGCACCTGCACCCGCGCCACTCCCGGCGTAATCGCAACGCTGCCCTTGTGCATCATCGTCTCGGTGCCTGAGATCGCAATCGGAACAATCGCCGCCTGCGTCTGCTGCGCCAGATAGAAAGGGCCCTTCTTGAACGGCAACAGCCTCCCATCCCGCGACCGCGTCCCCTCAGGAAACACCAGCATATGCAACCCCGAGCGCAGAGCCTCCGCAGCAGCAGCCACACTAGCCTGCGCAGCATCTCGAGTACCGCCGCGCTCCACCGGCACAAACCCACCCATCCGCATAGCCCGCCCCAGAAGCGGAATGTTCATCAGTTCCTTCTTCAGCAGCACCGAACTCCGCCCCGGCAACAGCGGCAGCAACACCGGAGGATCCAGGTTCGAGACGTGGTTGCACATGTAGATGGAAGGCCGATCCGCCGGAACATGCTCCAACCCGGTAATCTCCACCCGAATCCCTGCCGCCCGCACCCCGGCCCTGGCAATCCACATCGCCACCCGGTACAGCAGGCTGATATCCCCCACCACCAGCGAATAAGGAATCCCCACCACCCCAGCCAAAGTCCCCAGGGTCAGATAGACAAACAGTAGCTTAAACGTCGCAAACATACCGCTTCTCAGAATAACGTACTTCTACACACCACCTCGAGGCTGCAGCGTTCGCCCCGCACGCAAAACAATCGAATCCGAGATAGCTCGCGGAAGTTTCTGATAAATTCCGCCAAACCCTCCATTCGAAAGGATCGCCACAACATCTCCATCTCTCAACTCCGGCGCAATGGCAGCCACAATCGCATCCGCATCCGTATGAACCGAAGCCGGAACGCCTCGCTCGTTCAAGGCCGTAACAACATGCTCCGGAACGAGCCTCTCATTCGCAGGAATACTTTCCGACTTGAACACCGACGCCAGCACCACCCGATCGGCCAGTCCAAGACTATCCACCAAAGCCGCTTCAAACACGTTCCGCCTCAACGTATTCGACCGAGGCTCCAACACCGCAAACAACCGTTGCCCCGGATAACGCTCCCGCAACGCCCGCAGCGTCTCGCGGATCGCTGTAGGATGGTGCGCAAAGTCATCGATGATCGTCACGCCACCCACTACAGCCCGCACCTCGAGCCTGCGTTTGACGCTCTTGAACGTCGCCAGTGCCTCGACAATAGCTTCCACCGGAATGCCCTGCCCAGCGGCCAACGCTGCCGCGGCCGTAGCGTTCAGCGCATTGTGCTCGCCAGCCATCGGCAGACTCAACTCGGCAAACGGCTCGCCGCACCGCAGAAGAGTCCACCGCGTCAGCGGACCATCATGGCGAAGGTTCGTAACGCGCCAATGCGACTGTTCGCCAAATCCATACCGCTCCACCGCGCAGAAAGCCCGCGCAACACACTCGCTTACGTTCTCGCTCCCGTCGAAGGCAACAATGCGCCCGCGCCGCGGCACCAGATTCACAAACCGTTTGAACGCCGTCATTACGGCAGAAAGGTCAGAGTAGATATCGGCATGGTCAAACTCCACATGGGTCAGAATCGCCGCATCCGGAAAGTAGTGCAGAAACTTTGGCCCCTTATCGAAGAAGGCCGTATCGTACTCGTCACCCTCCAGCAGAAACGGCCGCGTAGGCCGCACCATAAAGCTGGTAGCGAAGTTCTCCGCCACGCCACCTATCAGGAACGACGGGGCAAGCGCGACATCCCGCCAAGAGGCCACCTCATAGATCCAGGCCAGCATGCTCGTCGTCGTCGTCTTCCCATGGGTACCCGC
>DATDHL010000261.1:0-6196 GCA_036521575.1 Edaphobacter sp.
TCATCGGTCGTGAGATCCGCCAGCGCTACAAGTTCAATCGCCGCACCCCCTACGACTTCTACTCCCACGCCGGCGACGAAAACGATGTAGAAGTTGGCCTCGGCATCTAGTCAATCTCTGCGACAGAAGTAGCCCGAGACTATTCCAGCCAATCGATAAGCCAGCTCCGATTCCTTGCCGGAGCTGCAAACACCTGCAGGCTGAAATGATATAAACTCCCCCAATCGGAAAATTTAGCGAGAGGCAGAGTTGCTGCTATCCGCTAAGATGTGCTTCGACCGCATCCGGCCCCGTCACAACATTCCAGGTCTCAAAGGAGCTCCTCGATGGCGCTCGAGCCGGGCAAACGCGTGGGTGATTATGAAGTCGTAGAGCTCCTCGGTACTGGTGGCATGGGCCACGTCTACCGCGCTCGCAACATCATCTCCAATCGAACCGAAGCCCTCAAGATTCTTCTGCCGGAGCTCTCCGCCGATCGCGAATTCGCCGACCGCTTCATCGCCGAAATCCGCACCCTTGCCAGCCTCGACCACCCGAATATCGCCTCCCTGCACACCGCCTTTCAAACAGACGACCAGCTCGTCATGGTCATGGAGTACGTCAAGGGACACACCCTTGAACAGCGTGCCTACCTAAGCCCCATGACCACTTCAACCGTCGTCGAGTACATCACCCAGGTGCTCTCCGCTCTCACGTACGCGCACGCCCGCAGCGTGATCCACCGCGACATCAAGCCCGCCAACCTCATGGTCACCTCCGACGGCGTAGTCAAACTCATGGACTTCGGAATCGCCAAGTCCCAGGTCGACATCAATCTCACCCGGACCGGAACCACCATCGGCTCCTTCTACTACATGTCGCCAGAGCAGGTAAACGGCGCTAAAGCCGATGCCCGTTCCGATCTCTACTCCACCGGAATCGTCCTGTACGAGCTGCTCGCTGGCCGCCGTCCCTTCGAGTCCGACTCCACCTACGGAGTACTCGATAAGCAGCTCCACTCCGCGCCACAGCCCCCCATTGAGCTCAACTCCACGCTGCCGCCCCAGCTAAATGCAATCATCCTCAAAGCCCTGGCCAAAGACCGAGCGGAGCGTTTCCAGACTGCCGCCGCATTTCGCGATGCCCTCAAGCCGTTCTGCTCCGAGATCCTGAGCGCCCCTGCGCCAGTCAGCTCTACCACCGCAGCCCCACCGCCCCCGCCACCAACTCCTCCGCCTGGCTACCCCGCATTCCAACCAGTCGTCGTACCACAACAACCAGCCACCGCGTATCCAAACGCACCCCTGCCAAGAAGCACCACCGGCAAGCCGCTCTGGATCGCAACCGGAGCGTTAGCCGCCGTACTCGCTCTCATCTGCGTAGCCATCGCCGTGCCGCGACTGCTCAGAACCCACGCATCGGAGGCCCCCACCGCCTCTCCCTCGGCCCAACCGGCACCGGCCCCTTCGACACAACAGGAGAGCACCACACCCGCCCCCTCAGCCGCAGATCAACCAACAGCCAGCGATCTTACCGTTCATCAACAACCACAGCCACCGCGCGCTCCCTATCAGGGAGCCATGTCTCAGAACGGAATCACCCCCATCCACTCCATAGATTCTCAATCCACACCTCCAATCAGCACGGGACCGTCCGAGGCAGAGCTCGAACAACTCCACGAGCGCCTCATACAGCTCGACGCAAGAGCCAAAACCGTGGATCGAGCAATCTCGCAAATACGCCGCCTGCAGGAGGCCGACGGCCTCGGTCTCCGCAACGACATGGAGACAGCAGACGCAAAGCTCAATTCCTACCTGCAGTCGGCCACACAGGATTTGCAGTTATCAAGAGCAGCCTCGGCCCAACTCGAGCTGGATAAGGCCGAGATCGAGATCGGCACCTTGGAGAAGTTTTTAGGAAGGTAACCAGATTGCCCTATCAGGAGCCAGCCTCATGCGCCGTACAAATGCACTTATCGTCCTCTCCCTCCTCGTCACCGCTTCTCTCTTCGCGCAGGAGAAGCGCCGCGTTGCAGTCATGGACTTCAACTACGCCACCGTTGCAACCAGTGTCGCGGCCATCTTTGGCACCAACCAGGATGTAGGCAAAGGAATCGTCGATCTGCTCATCGACCGCCTCGTCAACGACGGAACCTATCGCGTCATCGAGCGCCAGGCCATGAGCAAGCTGATCGCCGAGCAGAACTTCTCCAACAGCAACCGTGCCGACCCGGCCTCCGCCGCAAAGATCGGTAAGCTCCTCGGCGTCGACACCATCATCGTCGGCGACATCACCCAGTTCGGCCGCGACGATCACAACACCAGCGCAGGCGGCGTAGGCAGCACCTTAGGCCACTACGGTCTGGGAGGCATCGGCGTGCATAAAGCCAAGGCCGTCGTCGCCGTCACCGCCCGCATGGTCGATGTCAACACCGGAGAGATTCTCGCCTCCGTCACCGGCACCGGCGAATCCACGCGCTCCGGCACCGACCTGGGAGGCGGAGGAGCATCCGGCTGGTCAGGCGGTGGCGGTCATCTCGATATGGGCAGCTCGAACTTCGGCCAGACCATCATCGGCGAAGCCGTAAAAGCCTCCGTCGCCCAGCTCGCCACTGGCCTCGAATCGAACTCCGCCAAACTTCCCGTCGCCGCCGCACCCGCGCCTGTCCCCGTCTCCGGCCTCGTCGCAGATGCAACCGGCAACGACATCGTCATCAACGTCGGATCATCCTCAGGAGTCCACGTAGGCGACAAACTAGCCGTAACCCGAGTCAGCCGCGTCATCAAGGACCCAACCACAGGCAAGCCATTGCGGTCGATCGAAGCACCCATCGGCCAACTCACCATCACCACCGTAGACGCAGGCTCAGCCGTAGGAACCTTCACCGGAACCGCTGGCCCCGTAAAAGTAGGAGACACAGTAAAAACCCCCTAGTGTCATCCCGAACGAAGTTAAAGAAGTGTCATCCCGAGCGAAGTTAGGAGACTCTGAATAAGAGCCGAACCTGTTTTGAAAGGGCGCGGCTTCAGCCGCGCCGCAAATGACCCCAAAACTGGGCTTTAGCCCCTGAGGGAATGTTTTTCCTTTCGAATTACCTGTCATGAAAACTTATTCAGAGCTTCCTCACGAATTGTCATCCTGAGCGCACTTTGCGAGTGACGCAGTCGAAGGACCTGCGGTTTGCCAGATACAGCTCTTCCCTCTTCCCTCTGATTTACGATAATCACGATGACTAAACCAGCATTCCTCTTCCCCGGCCAGGGCTCGCAAACAGTAGGCATGGGCCGCGACCTCTACGACAACCACCCCGCCGCCCGAGCCATCTTCGACGAGGCCGACGCCGCCCTCGGCTTCCCCCTCTCCAAGCTCATCTTCGAAGGCCCCGAAGACCAGCTCAAGCTCACCGAGCACACCCAGCCCGCCATCCTCACCGTCTCCGTAGCCGCCGCCCGAGTCCTCCTCCCGGCCCTCGCCGAAAAGGGCATCCAACCCACCTTCGCCGCCGGCCACTCCCTCGGCGAGTACTCCGCCCACGTCATCGCCGGAACCCTCACCTTCAGCGACGCCGTCCGCACCGTCCGCGCCCGAGGCCGCTACATGCAGCAGGCCGTCCCCGCCGGAGGAGGAGCCATGGCCGCCATCCTCGGCCTCTCCGCAACCCTCATCGCCGAAATCTGCGACCAGGTCTCCGACCAACTCACCCCACTCCCCACCATCCCCGAAGCCAAAACCTTCAACACAAATCTGGCCGTAGTCTCCCCCGCCAACCTTAACTCACCCGATCAGACCGTCATCTCCGGAGCCGTCGGAGCCGTCCACCTCGCCGCCGACCTCTGCAAGCAAGCCGGAGCCAAGCGCACCGTCATGCTCCCCGTCAGCGCCCCCTTCCATTGCGCCCTCATGATGGAAGCTCAGAATCAACTCGCGAATGACCTCGAAGACATAACCTTTATCGACCCCAAAATTCCCGTAGCTGCCAACTTCAGCGCCACATTAATCACAACCGGCGAAGCCGCCCGCGAAGCCCTTGTCGATCAGGTCACCGGCGCCGTCCGCTGGGTCGAGTGCATCCAACTCCTCATCGCGCAAGGCGCAACCCACTTCATCGAAGTAGGCCCCGGCAAAGTCCTCACAGGCCTCAACCGCCAAATCCTCGGAAAAGACGCCGCTACCCCGTCATTCAACGTGGAAGACACCACCTCCCTCGAAAAAACCCTCACATCATTTGCCTGAATGTCGTTTAGGATAAGAGGCGCGTCGGAGGACTAGTGATAAAGAATCTTGTGTTGGCCGCAGTTTTAACGACATCAGTATTCCCTGTTGCGATTGCACAAACCAGCACTTCTTCTAAGAACAACGCTATCGTCTCAGCGCGGCTCATAACCTATGTGGCGCCAATCTACCCACCCAACGCGCAAGCAGGTAGTTTCCACGGCGCAACCTTCAATGCCAGACTTGGCACGAACGGAAGACTGCATGATCTGATTTCCATTTACCCGAACGATGACTTTCTAAAACCTGCGCTAGATGCAGCAACGCAGTGGATCTACGAGCCTTACTCAATCGACGGTCAGCCTGTCGAAATGAACATAATCTTGTCTGTCGTATTCAGTGCAAGGGAACATCAGACCGTAAATAAACCGGTTCGAGTTTCCTCAGCAATGATGGCTCGATTAGCGGATCGACAAGTGCAGCCAGTTAGCCCGCATGGCAAGGCAACTGGAACGGTTGTGTTGTCGGGAGTCATCGGAACAGATGGCAGAGTCGGAAGTCTCCAGATGCTCTCGGGACCAAAACCTCTTGAAGCGGCCTCGCTCGACGCAGTACAGCAGTGGACTTACAAACCTTACCTCATGGATGGCGTGCCAACAGAGATCCAGTCAACGTTTCAGCTGAACTTTTAGTATTGAGTCGCCGGATGCACGGCCCCCATTCAACGGTCTCATCGCATGAGTGGGCCATCGCGCATCCGCTTTCCCTGGCATCCGACCCTCCGCCAACGTAGAAGACACCGCCTCCCTGAAAAAACCCTCACCGCTCTCATCACGGGATGACAATTCGGTTTTCGGAAAGTCTTCTCTTGGACACTTGAGTCTATGAGGATGAAGTCGTGCGGATACCCATATCACTCTGCCTCCGACAGAACTCGAAACGCACGCTTATACTCGCGTTCCTAACGCTTTCGAACGCCCCCATCTACGCCCAAACACCGCTCGACACGCTGAATAACCTCGTTTCTACGGAACGAGGAAACCCTGCCGTCCTCACCTACTCTCAGCTGTCAATCTACGAAAAAGGAGAGGCCGTGCTGTTTAAGGGCACTCTCTACCTACACATCGACTCCTTCGCTCTACAGGATTGCCATCTCACTGCGAAAGTCACCGTGCAGGGGCGATACACCGGAGCCAAAGATGTAAAAAAAGGATTTTCTGGCAAGGTCGTTCATAAAGAAACAGGCGAGATCATGGATACGTACCACTACAAGTACACACTCAATCTCAAAGAAATCAGTCCAACCGCCATCACCACCGTAATTGGAAGGCCATTCCAGTTGGCGGACGACACGCGCTTGAGTTGTTCCGAGACCAAATCGTGCAAATCTCCATTGGATAAAGGTGGGGAGTGAGTCACCGGTCATCTTAGAGACAAGGGTGAAGAATGGCTTCGAAGATGTAAACACCAAGGCACGGCAGATGCTTGTCCCAATGAGCACTCCAGACACAGCATCCCGCTTCGAGGAAGTCTTGAAGACTGTCACTCACAGCTGCAACGCGGCCCAGCCCTGAAACACCGTTTTCGTGAACGTGGCAGACGCGTGACGCGGGGTGACCGGACCAACCCACAGAACGCTCTTCGCGTAAAAATTTCCCGACCATAGCACAGAAGTTCGTTCACTGAGTATCCGTACATAGTTGTAAGTCATATGTCCACAACACTTAGCATATGGCCTTCAAATTGCTACGTGAAGTAGTAGGAATAAGTCTGTCAAAAGTGGGAGCGCCGGGCGAATGCCGTCTGGGGCCTCTAGGCAGGCGGTCTTGAACGAATCACTTCTCTTTTTGCCTCTCTTTACAGAACTCAGGAGGAACAATGAAACACTATTGGAAGGCTACGGTCTTCGGAACGGCGCTTGCTTTCGCGACCGTTTTTGCGTCAGCGGATACCATTCAACTAGGTAGTTACCAAACCGGGGGTTCGAACCTCGGTAATGGGAACA
>DATDHL010000262.1:0-13747 GCA_036521575.1 Edaphobacter sp.
AGGCTACGTCGAGCACGAGGGAGCGCGAATCTGGTACGCAACCTACGGCGGCGGTTCGCCCATAATCCTGCTGCACGGCGGCAACGGTCATAGCGGCAATTGGGGTTATCAGGTTCCTGCGCTCATCAGCAACGGCCATCGGGTTATTTTGATCGATAGTCGCGGGCACGGCCGCAGCACACGCGACGCACGCCCCTTTACCTATGAGCTGATGGCCTCTGACGTCCTTGCGGTCATGGATGCCTTGCACATCGAAAAGGCAGTTCTTGTCGGTTGGAGCGACGGTGCCTGCACCGCCTTGGTCCTTGCCGCAAACGCTCCTGCGCGCGTTGCTGGCGTCTTCTTCTTTGCCTGCAACATGGATCCGAGCGGCGTAAAGCAAATCTCCGAATTTGGCCCGATAGTAAATCGTTGCCTAAGTCGACACATCAAGGACTACGCCCAGCTATCCCCCACACCCGACCAATTCAAAGCATTCTCCGAAGCACTCGGCCTCATGCAGAGAACCCAGCCCAACTATTCAGCCGATGACTTAGCCGGAATCACCGTGCCAGTCGTCATCGTACAAAGCGAACATGACGAATTCATCAAGCGCGAACACGCCGAGTATCTCGCTCGTAGCATCCCGCGAGCCGAATGGATCTTTCTACATGGCGTGAGTCATTTTGCTCCGCTGCAACGGCCTGACCAATTCAACGCCGCAATCCTCGCATTTGTAGCCAGAGTCCGGACCGAAGCAGGCCAGACACAATCTCCAGGCTGATACCCCACCCGACTCCGCCCAAAACGTACCATCCACGAACCACGCTTTCCACACTCTTTACCGCTTATTGACCACAAATCACCACACCCAACACACCATTTTCTGTAGAAAACCACGCAAACCAACCCGAAAAAAATCACCACAAAAAAACGAAAAAGGCCGCCAGGGGAAAACTCCCCTCGCGGCCTCATCCCCTCAAAGCTTACCCAAGCACAGGCACGTTGATCTGCTGCCCAGCCTGAATCCTGTCCGGGTTGTCGATCCCATTCGCCGAAGCTATCTCGTTGTATTTATTGGCCGTTCCATAGAACAGCTTGCTCACCTTCGACAGGTTATCCCCCGACTTGATGATGTAAGGCTGTTCCGCCCCACCCGTCGTCACGATCTCATGCTTCAAATCCGAGTACGTAGGATCCACCTGCTTGATCACGTCCCAAACCCGGTTCGCAACCACCTGCGAAGGCACCGAAGCCTTCAGGTGCAGCTGTTCCCCATCCAGCTCCACCGCCTCGACCTTCGCACCATACTCCGCATAGCCTTCAATCGCAGCAATCACCGCGTCATACTTCTGTTTCAACGCATCAAGATCAGCCATCACAACTCTCCTCTGTCAGCCTGCGCCAACATATTTCAGTCGTGCCATTTGGAACCCGCGTCGGAAAGTACACAACGCCATGCAGCTCGAAACTAGCCCAGCTTGCCCAGAAACTGCTGCGCCAGTCCGCTCAGCGAGCCCTGCTCTGCCGCCTGCCCATTCGGCGCAAAGTGTTGAATTGCCATCGGCAAAATCGTCGCCAATGCCATCTGCACCACTTGAGACGACACGCCTGCATGTTCCGCCGTCTTCTCAATGAGGCCGGTTCCACTCAGCCCCTGCTGTACCTGCTCAGGAGTCACCGTAGCGTTCTGTCCCGTACTCCACGCGCCCACGTGCTCTTCCATGCCGTTCTGCTTGAAGCTGTTCAGCAGCCCCTGAATCCCCTCAGGATGCTGCGTCAACGCCTCAATAAAACCGCCCGCTACCCTGGCCTGATCCGTCCCGGCAGCCTGTCCAGCCTGCCCGGCCAAAGCCTGAATTGAATCCAAAATGCCCATGTCCAACACCTCAACACGATTGGATTTTTGATCGGAATAATGACCCAGCATCGTGAGATGGCAGCTTTGCTCATCGCGCCGTCCACACGCAGGAATATTTATCTACCCGTCATCCTCCAACCCCTCACACCCCAGGGTCAGCGACGACCTGAAGCCTTCTTCACGACAGCCTTCTTTGCTGCGGCCTTTTTCGAGACCTTAGTCGGAAGTGCTTTCTTTGCCGCCTTCACGGGAGCTGCTTTTTTTGCTGCCGCGCCCTTTTTAGCCTTAGCTGGAACCGGCTCCGTTCCGCTCTCGTTCCCGTTCAATTTCTTTGCCTCATGCGAATGCATCAATCGCTCAATCTGTTCCAGCAGAATCCGCGTGTGCATTGGCTTCACCAGCATCTTGTCAGCACCCAATTCCTGCCAGTCTTCATCAGCCAAAGGAAACGCCGTCAGCAGTGCCACCGCCGGATGATACGTCGCCTCACGCGCGGCCCGGATCACTTCAACCCCTGCCTCGTCATTCTCCATCCGCATATCCGTAATCACCATGTGATATTCGCTTTTGCGGAGCTTCAATCGACCCTCGCGGGCCGAAGCGGCCGTATCCACGTCAAACCCGCTGATCTCCAAAATCGCCTTCATCGTCAACAGCACAGCCACTTCATCATCAACCAGCAGGATCCGACGCTTCATTTCCCATGCCCTCTAAAATTCCAGTTATGTAGCCCAACGCGCCTCACACCACATTCGCAACCTAAAACCGCTTACTACGTCGTTCTGACAATCCAACTTGCACATAACACGTCCTTGGATGAAGTCGACCCGCCAACTGTTGTCCCCAAACCGCGATGCACATTCCCAATACAACCATCTGCAGGCTCCTGGCAGCTAAGTGTTATACTTCTTGTTCCAGCGCAACCGTGTAAGAAAGTTGCGCCAACCCAAAAACAACGCATGGCGAGCCTGATAGTGCCGCTGTGGAGGGACCTATTCCACCAATCGATAAACGTTCCGCCAAGTCTTTCATACGCACCAACGAACGCATTCGCGCACGCGAAATCCGTGTCATCGACGAGAACGGCGAACAACTCGGGGTCATGGCTCCCTTCGATGCCCTCAAAATGGCTCGCGAGCGCTCCCTTGACCTCGTAGAAATCTCCCCCAATGCCGTCCCACCCGTCTGCAAGATCCAGGATTACGGCAAGTTCCTTTACGAGAAGGATAAGAGTGATCGAGCCGCCCGTAAGAAGCAGAAGGTCATCACCATCAAAGAGGTCAAGTTCTCCGTCACTGTAGACGAGCACGACTACCAGACCAAGAAGAATCAGGCTGTCCGCTTCCTCGGCGACGGCGACAAGGTCAAAGCCTCTCTCCGTTTCAAGGGCCGCCAGATGGCCCACCGCGATCTTGGCTACAAAATCATCAACCGTCTCATCCTTGACATTGGAGAAGCGGGCACAGTTGAGTTCATGCCCCGTATGGAAGGAACAACCCTCCACGCGATCCTTGCTCCATCCAAAAAGGCTGAGCCCGCCCCGAAGAAACCGGCGACTGCCTCCGCACCTTCAGCGCCAAAGCCGGCCGAACCCACCGCACAACCCACCCCAACCACAGCTTAAGCCTGAACAGGCTCAAATTCTGATCTCTAAACGCGGGCTAAGTCTTCATAGACTTAGCCTTTGCGTCCAGCCGCGCCTCTTCTCGGTGCCTGTGCGTCCCATCCCCAAAAGCCACATCAGTAATAACGCACAACTTTGCAGGTTACGAAATCAGCAGGTTTGCCTCGGTCGAATCAATCTTTACCTTCCACGAAATCCATTCCTGCAACCTGATATTGACCAACAGAATACCCGCGAGACACCCTTTCTTGAGCCACAAGACCACTTGAAATACCCGAATAGGCATCCAAAGATAATGTTACTTCGGTAATTAAGGTTGTTTTATATTGCTTTATATAATTCATTCCATTGGACTTATTGTCCATTACATCCTATGGTTACTTCAGCTCATCTGTCCAGAAAAATCTTTAGCTGTAAATACAACTTTAGGGGTCTCCATCATGAAGCTTATCGTCCGCGCAGTCGTCGTCGTCCTCGTCCTCACCGGTGCAGCAGCCTCCACCCAGATCACCTCCGCCTCCGCCAATTCCAAGGTCACCATCGCTAAGAACAGCGCTATGCCTACCCCCATGTGCGCCCCCGATGATCCGAATGCTTGCGGCCTTGGTTCCAATAGGTAAGATAGTTACCGCATGGGTTAACAGCAAGTTTCAGCATATTTAAGCAAAATAAATGGTTGTATCCGTCTCTGGGATCGGCTAGCCTGATCCAGTCGTCAAACGGAGTCGGACATGACACAGAGCTTTTTCCTGGATTTGCTTACTTATCTTGAACCGCTGATGTCTGGGCTTACGCTCGTGATGCTTTTGCGCAGCAAGGCGGCAGGTAAATTTTCTTTCCTAGCGGCCTTGCTGGCGGTAAAGGTAACCTCCTCTGCGATCAGTCTTCCACTACTTTACGCGCGGGGAATTGAGCGGCACCTCGCCTATCAGATCTACTTCTACATTTACTGGACGAGCTACGCCCTGGAGGCGATTCTTTCCCTCCTCGTGATCTACAGCATCTTCAAGCTGGCGATGGCTCCGCTGAAGGGCCTGCAGACTCTCGGCATGTTGGTCTTCCGCTGGGTGGCTGCGATCTCTGTCGCAGTTGCTATCGGCGTCGCGCTCACACCGCACCTGTCCGGTATGAAGTTCATGGTCTCCATGGTCACGCAGCTCCAGCAGACCTCGAGCATTCTTACACTCTGCTTGCTTCTGTTCGTCTGCTTCGCCATCCGCCCGATGGGTCTCTCCTATCGCAGCCGAATCTTCGGCGTTAGCTTTGGCCTTGGCTTTCTGGCAGCTACGGATCTCGTTCGTTCCGCGTGGCTATCCCATAACTCGAATATGTACTCTACGGTGAACATCATAAGCGGCCTCTCGATCTGCCTGACGCTCCTGGTCTGGTCTGCTTACTTCACCTTCCCGGAGCCGAAGCGCCGCTTCATCGTCCTTCCCACGACTTCACCGTTCCTGCGATGGAACCAGATCTCGATGGCTTTGGGCGATGACCCCGGTTATGTCGCTATCGGCGGTATTCCACCTGAGCTGTTCGCTCCAGCTGAACTTGAAGTCATGCGGCGTGCTTCAGCAAAGATGCCGGCAAGCCTGGAAGGCCAGGCGGGAATGCAGCACTCCATCTCCGCATAGTCAAATTTCGCACGCCATACTGATTCACCAGTACAACAAGAAGGCCATCCCAATCGGGATGGCCTTCTTCTATTCTTTGAGCTCAGAGCTTAATCGCGCTCTGACTCAGATCGCTTCCAGTTGATCAGGTCGCCCAGCGTCGTGCTGCTGCTCGATGAAGAAGATGAGCTCGAAGAACCCTTGGGAGACTTGTCCCGCTCCTTGTAGCTCTCGACTTCAGCGCGGCTGGCCTCTTCGCCAACGGCCCGAATGCTGAGACCGACCTTCTTCTCATCCTGGTTCATCTTGACGATCTTGAACTCGTGCTCCGAGTCAACATCCAGCTGCACCGGCTTGTTGTCCGCACCGACCGCCTCGGACACATGGCACAGACCCTCGACACCCTCAGCGATCTCAACAAAGGCACCGAACTGCGCCGTACGCAGAATCTTGCCCTTGATGACGTCGCCAACGCGATGCTGCGCGAAGAACGTCTCCCACACATCAGGCTGCAACTGCTTGACGCCCAGCGACAGGCGGCGATTCTCAGGCTCAACGCCCAGAACGATCGCCTTGACCTTCTCGCCCTTCTTCAGAACCTCGGAGGGATGCTTGATCCGCTTGGTCCAGCTCAGGTTCGAGACATGTACCAGGCCATCAATCCCGTCCTCGATCTCGATAAACGCACCGAAGTCGGTCAGGTTGCGCACACGGCCCTCGATGATTGCGCCGGTAGGATACTTATCCTCCAGCTGCTCCCATGGATTGTCCTGAAGCTGCTTCATGCCCAGCGAGATACGCCGATCGTTCGGGTTCACGCTAAGGATGATCGTGTCGACTTCATCGCCCGGCTTGACCATCTTCGACGGATGCTTCATCCGCTTGCTCCATGTCATTTCAGACACGTGCACCAGACCCTCAATTCCCTGCTCCAGCTCGACAAACGCGCCGTAGTCAGTGACCGAAAGAACGCGGCCGCGAACCTGAGCCCCAATCGGGTAGCGCTCCGTCGCATCCAGCCACGGATCAGGCGTCAACTGTTTGAAGCCCAGCGAAACCCGCTGCTTGTCCTTGTCGAACTTCAGTACCTTTACCTGGATCTCGTCGCCGACGTTCACCAGATCGCGCGGGTGCGTCAACCGTCCCCAGCTCATATCGGTGATGTGCAGCAGGCCATCCAGTCCGCCCATATCGACGAACGCGCCGTAGTCGGTCAGATTCTTCACCGTACCGGTCAGGATGCTGCCCTCTTCCAGCGTTGCGAGCGTAACAGACTTCTTCGCGTTCTGGTCTTCCTCGAGCAGTTCCTTGCGGCTGATAACAACATTGCCGCGCTTCTTGTTCAGCTTGATGACGCGGACTTCAATCTCCGTGCCAATATAGCCATCGAGATTCCGCACCGGGCGAACCTCAACTTGCGATCCGGGCAGAAACGCTTTGATGCCGATATCGACAGTCAGGCCACCCTTTACGCGGCTGAGAACCATGCCCTTGACGGGAGTCTTCTCATTAGCGGCCTGTTCCAGCTTGTCCCAGACCTTATGGCGCAGCGCCTTCTCGTAGCTGACCAGGTAGCCACCTTCAGGCTCCTCGCGCTCAACCACAACCTCAACAGAATCCCCGGCCTGGAACTTGGACACGCCATGGATGTCCAGAACCTGGTCCAGCGGAATAAGACCTTCCGACTTGAGCCCGATATCGACAACGACATGCTTGTCCGTAATCTTGACCACGGTGCCAGTAACAATGACCTCTTCTGCGGTCATGCTCTGGGCAGCGGCAGCGTCAGCGGCCTGCTCGCGGTCAAAGTTCGCCAATGCGGCCGCAAAATCGGCTGCATCATAGTCCGGCTCGTCGTGGGGGGCGTCGATTGCAGTGGCTACGTGGCCATGCTCTTCGCTCGCGCTCGACGTATTGTCATGCTGTTGGGTTGAGGTGGATTCAGAAGACAGGGCGGCGTTCTCCGCTGTCGCTTCGGGCGCTAGGACTTCCAGTTCTGTGGTCAGGGGTTTGCTCTCGGCTTGTTCAGGATTATGGTTATCTACCATGTGATTGCGGACTCCGGGATCCAAGGATTCGTTCCATCTCGGGCGTCGCTTCAGCAACCATCAGCACTCTTTTGAGGAGGCTGGCTGGCCTTCCATCCCGTCAAAACTCATCAGGCAGGAATGAACGACATCTAGCAGAGGAGCGGCTGCACTTGGGTCCCCCACGCAGTGGCTCACCTAAAATCATAGAACTTCGAACCTAATACGTCAACAGAACCACCCTTTTGCCAAGCATTTTCATCGCCACGTCATCCAATCCCTGCCCGAATCCCGCTTGGCAAGCCCGCTCCCTTCCAAAACCACCCACCCGCTATACTCGCCCTTATATGGATCGCCTCTGGACCCCCTGGCGCTACAGCTACATCACCCGTGCTGACGAGCAGGCCCGCACCGGCGTCCCACCCGCACTGGCCAACTGGCCCGCAGCCGAAGATAAGCACTGTGTCTTCTGCAACATGATCGCTGCCACCGACTACGCCATCGCCAACGGTATGCAGTCCGAGATCGCCGAGCAGGCCACCCACATCGTCTACCGGGGCCACAACTGCTTCGTCTGCCTCAACGCCTACCCTTACTCCACCGGCCACGTTCTCATCGTCCCCTACCTCCACCTCGACTCCCTGGCCGCCCTGCCCCCCGATGCTGCCCACGAGATGATGCTCATCACCCAGCAGTCCGAAGCCGCCCTCCGTCACGTCTACCACCCCGACGGCCTCAACTTAGGCATGAACCTCGGCGAAGCCGCAGGCGCAGGCATCGCAGCCCACATCCATCTCCACGCCCTTCCTCGCTGGAGCGGCGACACTAACTTCATGACCGTCACCGCCGAGACCCGCGTCCTTCCCGAAGCGCTCGACGTCACCTGGGTCAAGTTACGCGAGGCCTTCAATAAATAGACAACTTCATCGACATCTGCCTCATCCAATCCTCTATAAATCAGGCGAAAAACTTCGCCGTAATCGAGGGATCCTATGGCAAATCTTCCTAAGTACCCTCCCGCATCCGTCCGGCCGGGCTCATCTTCTTCTCGCACAAACAATAACCGTGACTCCGAGCCACGACCTTACCTCCTCACCCTGCAACTTCGGAAACCTGGTTCTTTGGAAAAGCGCTTTCTTCCCCTCTTTCCCCACGAATCCGAAGACGCACGTCTCACTGGCTCTACCCGTTCTCTCTACCGCAGGTTGCTGGCCTTGAATCTTCCTGGAACCAGCCGTGTTGAGGTCTCCGCAAAGACCACCATTGTCAGCTCAAGGATAGCCTGATCCCCGAGCTGCAACCGAGATACGAAGTCCCCACCGCTCGAAACGATTGAGTTGGCCGAATAATGGAAAGAAGCCCCTGCTCTTTTGCAGGGGCTTCTTTTTACAACAAAATTACAAAAGCCCCGCCGGATTCGATCAATTCACTATTCCTCACACGCAACATGGGACTATACTTAGCACGCTCTCAGGACCTCTTCTGAGACTGTTCCCGGTAGTCCGTGGGAGGCCACATGACAACCACCTCACGATTCATCGCAGTTCTGCTGTCCGTCGCACTCTTCGGAGCCACTTCGCGAGCACAGGAAGTCTCCACCCCAGTTCAGAGTGTAGAAGCTACTGGAGACAAGGCTCCCGAGGCGACACCTCCGCAATCCTCTCCCGCTTCCAGCGGCGTCTCCGGAGTACGCATCGTTCGCCTCAGCCAAGTGAACGGCGACGTGCAATTGGATCGAAAGACCGATCGCGGATTCGAGACGGCATTCGCTAATCTTCCCGTCGCTCAAAAACAGCAGTTGCAAACACGCGAAGGCATCGCTGAAGTCGAGTTCGAAGACAATAGCACCCTGCGCATCACGCCCAATACTCAGATCGAATTTCCCGCTCTTCAGCGCAGTGCCTCCGGCAGCACCATCACCACAGTCAAGCTCCTGACCGGCACCCTCTACGTAAGCCTCACTGGCACCAAAGGGAACGAGTTCACCGTCGCACTCGGCAACGACACGATCGTGGTCAATCCCTCGACTCACATTCGCATCGACACCGATGCTTCCAAATCGAAGCTCTCCGTCTTCAACGGCACCGTGCAAGTCACTAACTCATCAGGCACCATAACGGTAGGCAAAAATAAGGCTCTCGCCTTCGATGCTGCCGGACAAACTCCACCCGTAATAGCCAAAAACGAGGAACCCGGCACCTTTGACGAATGGGACAAAAAGCAAATGGACTACCACAAACTCCGTGGTGTTCCTGCATCCTTCGGAAGCGGAAGCTCCTCCTATCTCTACGGCATCAACGACCTGAACTACTACGGCAGCTTCGCCGATACGGGATGCGGCTCCATGTGGCGCCCCTACCTTGCCAGCGCAGCCTTTGACCCCTTCGCCAATGGCGTCTGGGCCTGGTACCCCGGAGCCGGTTATTCCTGGGTCTCCCCGTACCCTTGGGGCTGGACCCCCTTCCACTACGGCAGCTGGAGCTACTGCTCCAACGGCGGTTGGGGATGGCGCCCAGGCGGCCAATGGACCAGCATAGCCAACTATCAGACCGCCCTCGACCCAGCCAAATGCACAACCTGCCCGAAGCCGCCACGCGCCCCGGTTACCGGCCAGTCCACACTCGTCGTCGTCAACAACAAACCACTTGCCATCTCACGACTTTCCTCCTCATCGGACTCGTTCGTCTTCCACAAAGACTCCGCAGGCCTCGGAGTGCCGCGTGAATCGTTCGGCAAATTGAACAAATTCTCCGCCGAAGCCGAGCGACACGGCTCCGCATCAGTCCCTGCATTTGTAACCCCCGCAGGCGGCGGGCCGAATGCGCACGGAAACAGTGCATGGGCAGCGTCACACAATGGTGAAGGCCAGCCGCACAACACCGATGGCCAACCACGCAACCCGGAGAACCGTACACACAACGCACAGGCTCAATCGCAAAACTCGGGGACCCAGAACAGATCCAATTCTGCATCGACAAACACCGAACAGAGCTCTCACTCCTCCGGAAACTGGTCCGCGCAGCACGGCTCTTCGTCCAACCAGTCATCGTCTGGTGGAAATGGTGGAAACTGGTCCGGCGCTTCACATGGCTCGTCAAACCAATCATCCGGCGGCGGCTGGTCAGGCGGATCCCACGCCTCGGGGCCTGCACCTTCCGCACCCCCACCCTCTTCGCCGGCACCTTCAGGCGGAGCCGCACCCTCCGCAGCACCCACTCATCGTTAGTGCCAACCATCGCGCATACGTCCACGAATCAGTCGGCCGTATGCGCCTTGATGTAATTTCTCAGTGCAAGATTGGTGTCCATGGCCTTCTGCACACCGCTATCCATCATCCGAAGCCACCCCGACGCCGGCTCCTTCTGTTCCGTCATGCTTAGCAGATAGCTGGTCTGCACAATAATCTCCAGCGCATTGCTCAGCTCATGCGCCAGTTTGCGAATCTCGACAGCAACATCTTCCGGAATAGATTCGGCATCCGCCGATGCCTGAGACTTGTTCGTAGGGTCTGTCATGATTGGGTCGTTTCGTGTGTCTCGAAGGTAGACGTGCTCGAACGCAGATAAGTCTACGCAGCATGCGCCAGAATTGACAGAGCAGGCCAGCTTTGAAACACTAAAGACTCGCGGTTAGCGTGTTCCGGCCTTGGCCGACGCAACCACAGTGCCGTAGTGGCGGAATTGGCAGACGCGCATGGTTCAGGTCCATGTACTCGCAAGGGTGTGGGGGTTCGAGTCCCCCCTTCGGCACCAGATTTTTTTTGAATCGCTCCATAGTGATTCCGCAGTTGCAGTTCATTAAGGCACTGTGAGCCTGTCGGCAGGAGTTGCCGCCAGGCTTCATCTTTCTCTCCCGGAGTAAGATTGCCTGCCTATGACGACATCGCCCGATCAATCTTCTCCAACTGTTTTGCGCGGCTCCGTTCTGGCGTCATTCCAGTTCGACGTCTGCGAAGAGATCCGCTTCGATCGCCTCCAGCGGATTCTCGACGCTCACCCCGTCACCCAACCAACGTTGAAATATCCCACCCCCGGATATATTCGCTATGAACGCCCGCCCTTAGTTGAGACCATCGAGATAACGCTTGAATCCGGTGAAAAAATCCACGGGCAGATCAAGTACTACGACTACGGCGTATTGAGCGTTGTCTTCCGGCTGCCATTTGAAGGCGACTGGGAGACCCTGATTCACCTCGCAGGCCGCTCGGTCTGGGATGCAAATTTTGATGGCCACGCCGACCGCATCGTTCGCGAGAAACTCGAGCGGGCAGCGCCCACACTCATCAAGCCCTATCCCGAAAAACTCACCGAAGACTACTTCATCTACCACGTGCACGAAATCGCCGGTTCGCCTTCCGCCGATCAGTTGATCCATCTCAATGGCCCGCAGATCACTCAGATAGTTCGCGGCGACACCGCGCCACTTGCCGAAAGCGAGTGCCATGAAGTGCTGCAGTCTCGCATCTCCTACTATCCCAACGATGTCGTCGTAATCGGCTGGAATGCAGCGTTTATTTATGACAGCGTTCAAGACGCCGAGACGGCGATTCAGTTGTTGGAGTATGCCAACTCCCAGCTCCTGCAGTTCCGGCACTACGATGCGCTCCTCTCACGGGAACTGGACAGGGTCTACAAGTCCTTTGAGAACAGAACCGGTGCGTGGGCTCGCTGGCGCCTGGCGCGGTCCGCAACCGGACTCCACACCGTCATGCTCGATGTAATGGAGCTGTCCGAACACGCCGAAAACGCTATCAAATTTCTCAGCGATACGTTTTCGGCCCGTCTTTATAAGCTCGCCGCATCCAAAATCGGTGTTCCCGATTACAAGACCCTGGTCACACAAAAGATGCATACCGCCGAGGATCTGTATCGATTCATGGTTGGCCAGTTCACTCAAAGCCGTGGCTTCATCCTCGAAGTAACCGTCGTCGTCATACTCGTCATCGAGCTGTTTCGAACCTTTCGCTAGATGCAAGATTTTTCCCGCCAACTCAGGAAGTCCCCGCACAGGTTCTATGATGGATCGTATGCCGACGCAGCTCGATCAGATCCTCGCGCACACCCACCTCACGGTAAACGCCCGCAAGGCCGTCGCCGACTACGCAGAGATGGAGCGCCGGGCCGCCCTCCACAAGCCCCGCGGATTCACTGCAGCCCTCCGCACCGCCGCCGACAAAGGCCCGGCCATCATCTCCGAGATCAAAAAAGCCTCCCCCTCCAAGGGCCTCATCCGCAAAGACTTCTACCCTGCCGACCTCGCCCGCGGCTTCGAATCCTGCGGAGCAGCCGCCCTCTCCGTCCTCACCGACGAAGAATTCTTCCAGGGCTCCCTGGCCGACCTCACCGCCGCCTCCGCCCAGGTCCGTATCCCCTGCCTCCGTAAAGATTTCATCCTCGACCCCTTCCAGATCCTCGAAGCCCGTGCCGCTTGCGCCGACGCCATCCTCCTCATCGTCTCCGCCCACACCGACGCCTCCCTCAGCGATCTCCGCGACGAAGCCCACACCCTGGGCCTCGACGTCCTCTGCGAGACCCACGACCGTCAGGAGCTCCAGCGCGCCATCGACCTCGGCTTCGACCTCATCGGCGTCAACAGCCGCGACCTCCGCACCTTCACCGTCCGCCCCGAGACCCTCCTCGAGCTCGCCGTCTGGATGCCCCGCCAGGCCGTCATGGTCGCCGAAAGCGGCCTCCGCACAGCCGAAGAGATCGCCAAACTCCGCTCCGTTGGCTACGACGCCTTCCTCATCGGCGAAGCCCTCATGCGCCAGCCCGACCCATGCGCCACCCTCGCCCTCCTCCTCGACCGCGAGTACTCCAAAGAACACTAGCGAACGTAAGAAGGATCGCCAAACTCGTTACTCGTGACTCGTTACTCATGAACAATTAGCTTTCGCTATGGAACAAAACTGACTGCCGGAACGCGAGCCCCCATGTGGATCAAAATCTGCGGCAACACCAACCTCGATGACGCACAGTTAGCCGCCGAACTAGGCGCCGACGCACTAGGTTTCATCTTTGCCCCCAGCAAACGTCAGGTCACCGCCGCCAAGGTCGCCAGCATCACCCCACACCTCCCGCAACACATCGAGCGCGTAGGCGTCTTCTACTCCCATAACGCCGACGAAATCGCCGCCATCGCCCGTGAAGCCGGCCTCACCGCCATCCAACTCCACGGCGGAATCGATCAGCCACTGGTCAATCGCCTGCACGAAATCTTCGAAGGCAAAGTAACCCTCATCCAGACCATCCACTGGACAATCGACACTGGAAACCCCACCGATAACGCCGCAAACCTGGCCTCGCAACTCAACGAAATCCGCAGCGCAGCCATCGTGCGAAGAGTCCTCATCGACTCAAGAGTAGGTCAGGCGGTCGGCGGCACCGGTGTGAGCTTCGATTGGGACGCCGCCAAAGCCACCCTCGACAAAAGCACCAACGGCCTCAGCATCATCGTCGCCGGAGGCCTGCGCCCAGACAACGTCACGGCCGCCATCCACGGGCTTAACCCGTGGGGAGTCGATGTATCAAGTGGCGTCGAGAGAGAACCAAGGAAGAAAGATCCGGAAAAGCTGACAGCCTTCATCAAAAACGCTCGTCAAGCCATCCAGAAAAAACCACCGCAAACTTAGCGGTGCGGACTAACC
>DATDHL010000263.1:0-1873 GCA_036521575.1 Edaphobacter sp.
CTTCCGTAATGTAGGTGCGACTGCTGCGACCACCAATTGCGCGATTTACTACGTTGATCTTCGCTGGGTCGAAGAAGTCGACTAGAGGTTCGCCCCATCCCCATTGCCCGTTGGCGCCGTCGCCATGACCGTTGCGGACTGTCGAGTCGCCGACGAGGAATAGCGTGGGCAGAGACGGGTTGGTGGGCTTGGGCAATCCGAGCTTCTCGTGGAGACTGGGATCGGTGGGGGATACATAGGGAGCGGGCTGTTGAGCTAGAAGCGGCATTGCTGCAAAGATGAGCGCGAAGGAAAAGGCGAGAGGTGGCAAGTATTTCTGCATGGAAAATATTTACGCACGCATGAAGGCTAGTCAAGAATCAGGTGGAGCGGCGTATTCTCGATGCATGACTTGGGTCTTCTGGGCATTGCTCTCCGCCGCGTTCGCTGCAGGTACAGCGCTGCTTGCCAAGGTGGGTGTCGCGGGCATCGACTCCAATCTGGCAACAGCGATTCGAACCACGGTCATCCTGGTTTTTACGTGGGGAATTGCGCTTGGTTTGGAGAAGCATAATGGTCTGGCAGAGATTGGCAGGAGAAGCTGGCTGTTTCTTATTCTCTCGGGAATCTGTACCGGGCTGTCGTGGCTTTGTTATTTCAGGGCATTGCAACTTGGCCCGGCGTCCAGTGTGGCTCCTGTCGATAAGCTTAGTGTTGTACTTGTCATTCTGGGGGCATGGTTGTTTCTGGGAGAACATATCACCCCATTGAAGATCGGCGCTGTGTCATTGATAACGATTGGTGCAGTGATCCTGGCCTTTGCGAAAGCGTAAGGGTTCGATGAAATTTTTTAATCCAGGTAGTATCCCGTAAGAGTTGGTATGTCGGATGTTACGGGGTGAAGGTTAACCTAGTTTCATTTGAAGTGGATACGGATTTAGTGTGTCGCGAATGTCCGTTGTTCATCAGATTTTTTATTCTGTTGCTTGCGCGCTATCGTCGAGCGCGATGTGTACAAAGCGGAGGAATCATGTCAGAGTATTCGCATGGTGCCCTCCCCTCGCACTATCGCCTTAGCCATGGCTGGTTTGATTTTGCTCTGGTGTGCTCCTCTTCATGTAACTCATGCGGGCGCACGAGGTCAGTCAGCTAGTCCTGCCACGTCGACTTACGGAGCACAATTGATTGCGGGACCTATGGTCTTTCCAGATGGCTTTATGCCTTCGGTGAAGACCTATGGCGCGGTAGGTGACGGTGTAACAGATGATACAAAATCGATTCAGCGCGCCCTGGCCGATGGCCGTCAGGATGCCGCGGCGGATTATTATGGCAAACCGAAGGCACTGTACTTTCCGCCGGGAACTTATCTGGTTAGCGATACTCTGCAGTGGAACGGCTGCTGCATGACGTTACAAGGCGCCGGTTCGTCTACAAGCATCATTCGGCTTGCGCCGAGTGCCAATGGCTTTGGCGATTCGGCGCATCCGAAGGCGCTCTTCGTAACTCCGCACGGCAATACATCGTTCCATCAAAATATCTGGGATATGGGGATAAGTGTGGGTGCGAATAACGCTGGAGCGATTGCAATGATTTATGGCTCCAACAATAGCGGCTCTGTGCGCAACGTCAACATAGTGAGTGAAGATGGAAAGGGAGCGAGCGGGATCGATCTTACGGGGATGTATGCAGGGCCTCTGCTGATCAAGAATGTCGCGATCAAGGGGTTCGATGTTGGGATCGATCTGAAGAATGCAGAGTACAGTGAGACGTTTGAAGATATCACCCTGAACCAACAAAATGTGGCCGGTATTCGTAATGCGCAGCAGATGATCGAAGTGCGAGGTTTGCAGAGCAATAACGCGGTTCCGGCGATATTGAACTCAGGCGGCTTTGT
>DATDHL010000264.1:0-6291 GCA_036521575.1 Edaphobacter sp.
GCCCCTCGGAAGCGCCCGGCTCTATGGCCCCTGATGTATTGCACAAAGTGGAGGGTGAATACGCCCGGCTTGCCGATTTCTTCCAGTTCAAGAAGCGCATGGACTGGATTGGTGTTCCCGTCAGCTGCGCGGTTATTGTCCTGGTCACGTTCACACTCTTCGTCAAGGGAGGCGTTGAAGAGAATCCTTGGCCAAGCCTCGCCGTCTTCGCTCTCTGGGTTGGGATGTCCCTCATTGCCATCCGCGCTGAAAACAGAAAACGGTTTGTTTCTCCGCTCCTGCATCTGGAGCAGGTCCTCGATGACCTCAGGAATTCGAGAGGGGCCGAAGCCGGCCGAAGTGCGAAGGGAGAGTTGGACAATGCATGACTACGTGAGGAAAGCGCTGGTCGCCGCACTGCTAATTGTTTCCGCCGCAATCGTGCCTTCCTTGCCGACGGTCGCGGGATTCCCGGACCGAAGTTCCAAGTTGGTACGTGCAGCAGCAAGTCCGTTGTTCGGGCAGATCTGGGATAAGCTGCCCAGTCGCGAAATCGAGATTTGGATCCCGACCCATTCGGATGATTGCCAGGAGTCGGAATGGCTGCCAGCCAGCAGGATGACTGTCTGGACCCCAGAATTTCGCAACGTCCACACGTGCCTTCTCTTTCAGGCTTACCTCAGACCCGCATTTGAAGGATCCCTATCCGCCGTGGGGGAATATGACGGGGTCGTGGTATCGATTCGCATGTGTGTGATCGGTTGTACCCTGGGTCGGAAATCATTATTCATTTCCGCGCATTCGGCGCGATACGGCATTTATCAAGAAGAATCCCACATCTTAGGAGGAGTCAATGCAACGAAAGACTTTCAGGACGATCGCATTAAGAAGCTTCGCGTTGGTTGTCGCACTCGGCGCGGCGTGTCAATCACAAGCACAGGACGCCAAAGCGCCGTATCCGAGCATGGCCCCGCTT
Source organism: Edaphobacter sp. (assembly GCA_036521575.1). GTDB lineage: Bacteria > Acidobacteriota > Terriglobia > Terriglobales > Acidobacteriaceae > Edaphobacter. Next base: position 956 of record DATDHL010000264.1, read on the forward strand.
GACCAATACCTGATTGGCGATCGAAATGCCGAGATAGCCCTGGCGCGTGGTGCGGCGCCGGAGTCCATCTCGCGCGATGCCGAGGTTCTGGTTCTTGGACGTCATGGTTACGAAACTGCGATTAAGGGGAAGAACGGTTTCGTATGCCTGGTGGAACGTTCCTGGACGTCTCCTATCGATGACCCGGGCTTTTGGAATCCGAAAGGGCGAGCTCCGATCTGCTTCAATGCGGCGGCCGCGCGTTCCTACGTTCCACGGACCATCAAGAAGACCGAATTGATACTGGCGGGACGGACGAAGGCCCAGATGATGGAGGCCATTGTCGCCGGCATCGCCACGAAGGAATTACCGCCGATGGAACCCGGGGCCATGTGCTACATGCTGTCGAAGCAGGGATACTTGAGCGATCTCGCCGGACACTGGCATCCCCACCTCATGTTTTTCTTTTCGCACACGGCCCCTGCAGCATGGGGCGCCGATCGGCCGGGTTCTCCCATCAATGCTTTCAACGACACGTGGGAAGACCTCACTATGTTCCTGGTTCCGGTACGACAGTGGTCGGACGGTACGGCCGATCACTAAACGTGGCTGCAAAAGCAATCGTTTGTCGAAATCCGCTCCCGCCGTTCGTCGTTATAGTGAAGGCGGGCAATTGGTCCAGTTGAAGATCATTCCAGGAGAAGACAATGCCGCAATATCTGGTTTCCGGTTACCTCCCCGACAACTACGACCCGTCCACAATGAGCGAAGCGATGGTGGAGCAGATTCACTCAAAGAAAAGATTCTCAGGAGGGAAAACTATGCGCGAAAACAAGGTTGGCGCAATCGTAATCCAGAGCTTCGCACTGCTTGTCGTGCTCGGCACGGTGCGCCAGGCGATGGCGCAGGATGCCACGACGCCTTATCCGAAGACGGCCCCGATCGAGGAGTATCTCATGGACCGAACTGCCGAGACTACGCTGGCGCGAAGTGCGGCGCCTGAGTCCATATCCCGCGACGCGACGATCCTGGTTCTGGGACTGCAGGGTTACGAGACGGCGGCGAAAGGGACAAACGGTTTCGTCTGCCTGGTTGTGCGTATGTGGGCGGCCGGCTTCGACGAGCCGGAGTTCTGGAATCCTAAGGTGCGCGCGCCGCATTGTTTCAACGCGGCCGCAGCCCGATCGGTGCTGCCGGCGTACCTGAAACGGACGGAGTTGGTGCTGGCCGGACTGACGAAGGAGCAGGTGCTGGAGCATATGAAGGCGGAGGTGGCGAAGAAAGTCTTCGTGGCGCCAGAGGTGGGGTCGATGTGCTACATGATGTCGAAGCAGGGCTATCTGAATGACAAGGACGGCCACTGGCACCCGCACCTGATGTTCTTCCTGCCGCCGACGGAGGCTGCGAAATGGGGTGCGAACGTCAAGGGCGCGGCGATCTATGCCGCGACGGGAAACCCCGAACTGGTGACGACGTTCTTCGTTCCGGTGGCGAAGTGGTCGGACGGAACGGCTGATTCTGCCGATGGGCACTGAAACACAATCGCAAGATTGGCTGACACCAGAATAGGACGCCCAAATATCCGGAGGCCGGAGATGCCAAAAAACGCAAAAGACGTAGCTCTCGTAGAGCTCGAAATGCCACGATTTGAAAACGGCAGGCCACTCCTGATTGCAGGATTGGGCGGGCGATACACCGCTGATACCCTCGACGATCTTCCCGCGGTCTGGGAGCGCTTCTCGGTTCACATCGGCAAGGTGCCCGGACAGGTAGGTCGTGCCGCCTACGGCGTCTGCTCCGAGATGTTTACCGGGACGGGCGGTTTCCACTACTTGGCGGGTGTCGAGGTTTCCGATTCTCGGGGTCTTCCTGAAGAATTTAGCCTCGTACATGCGCCGACGCAGAAATACGTCATATTTCCTCACCGGGGGCATGTTTCGACGCTTCGCTACACCGTCAATACGATTTGGTCGCACTGGCTCCCGGCATCGAACCACAAGGCCGCTCGCGCGACCGATGGTGCTGCGGATTTCTTCGAACGATATGGCGAGGATTTCGACCCGCGGCTGGGAACGGGCGACATCGAGGTATGGATCCCTTTGGCCGGATGACCGGCGGAAACGCCCGGAACAGGGTGGGGCAGAATGGTAGGCAATCCTTCAGTTGTCTGGTTGTGGAACAGCGGTGCGTGATCTAAGAACGGTTCGAACTGCGGCTCGCTCGATCAGCAACTCTCGATAAGCCGATGGTATAGTCACAAACCCATGCAGACCCTCAAAGAGTCCGTCGTTTCGCCTCGTGTAATATCGGCGCTTTGCAACGCTGCCGCGAATGTTTTCTGGTCGCTACTGGCCTTTGCACCAGTGACCATCTTCTGTTATCGCTTCCTGGAACCAGCGTGGCTGTGGGCGTTCGTGGCAGCCAGCGTTATAGCATTGATGGTGCCCGCTTCCAAGCTTAAGTACTTGGAACTCAGTTCCACCGTCACGGCTTACCGAAAACTGGGAGTACATCGGGTGAACCATCTTGTGCAGCACGGTACCTTAATCAATAACCTGCTTCGACGATGGTATCCGGAATATCGGCCTATGCGTTCTCGCACGACGACGGCATACCTGCTGCAGAGCACTTACGTTCAGGAGCGGTTTCATTGGGCGGTGTTGCTGTTCTTTCTTCTGACTAGCCTCTATGGGATCACTCATGGGTATCCGGGCTGGGCACTGCTGATCACAATCCTAAATGTGGTTTATAACCTCTACCCGATCTGGTTGCAGCAATACATTCGAGTGCGGCTGAATCGATCACGTTCCGACCTCCGGCTGGTCACTGTTGGGCGATAAAAGGAGCGGTCCATGGATACTGCGTACCTGGTCATTACGATCGTTCTCGCGGCGATGGCGGCGTTCTCCGGACTCGGGAAGCTGCGCCGCGATCCGAAGATCGTGCGCATAGTCAACGAAGTCGTCGGAGTACCGTTGAACTACTTTCCGCATTTGGCAGCTTGCGAATTTGCGGGAGCATTGGGGCTGGTTCTTGGGATCTGGTGGCCGTTCCTGGGGATGGCTGCGGGCATCGGGTTGGTTGTTTACTTCGTGGGGGCGATTGTATCGCATGTGCGCGTGGGCGATGTGAACGGGATTGGACCTGGCGCATTCATGCTGGTCATCTCCGTCGCCGCACTCGTCCTACGGATCCTGGCGCATACGACAGGCACTCCTGGTTAGACCAGACACCGGTTATCGTTACCAACCGCCAGGTCTGTGGCTCTGTTCCTAAATTCACCAGTGTTCGACGAGGGGACCTGGGAACAATCGATTCGTCGAACTCGAAAGCAGTGATTCGACTTGACAGTGAACGCAGCGATGTTTCTCTTCCTCGCGGCCATTGTATTAGCGGTGTTCGCGTTCCTCACCATCGTCGCATGGGTTACCACTCCATCAAAGGAACGGCTAGCGTGAAAGGATTCAGGACCCTAAGAGAGATGGACACTTCGGGCCAGGTATATCTTTTGGATTGCTTGTCATCCGGGAGTTTCTGCAATCGATTCACACAAGCGAGGGCGCCACCGCCGTCATCCTTGCTACACGTCGCAATCGCCAGGACACCCGCACCAGCAATGGAAACGTGGTGGCCCGGTATAGGCGAGTCATGCTGGGAAAGTTTGCCGCGGACGCTTTGTGTCGACGCGCTTGGGGGCCACCTTGCTCGCCGATGGGGCGCCTTGCTTCGCCCTCTGCGCCTGCCCCGCTTTGGTCATCAAGCGCGATTGTTCGTACATCTCGATCCACTTCTCGCTCGAAATCGCCGAGATCAGCTTGCCAATCGCTTCGAGCGGCAAATCGTCCGGCGACTCGAAATGAACGCAACACTTCCCCATGTCGAGCTTCTTCCCCGTCGCCTTGAACGCCGCCTTCAGCTGCTCGAGCTGACTCGCACTCCAAAACGCGCCCATCAGGTAGAGCGAGCAGTAGTTCTTCTGCGACGAGAGCGCGACATAGCAGATCGGCTGCTTGTTGTAAGTGTCTGGATATCGAGACAGGGGAATCGTCCAGCCGATCGTGCCCCCAGACGAGGCACTCATCGTAGCCTCGCGGAATGTGCTTGTTCACGTGTGCGCGCACCGTCGTGATCGTCATCGCACGATCGGCGGGGAGTGAGGCGATGTATTGCGCTGGCGTCTTGACGTTCGATGGTGGTTTCATGGATTCGTCGTCTTCTCGAACGAAGTGTATCACCGAACGTTTGAAAACCAGCCAGCGGCAGGGGCTGTGAGTATTGCATAAGTCCTAGCCGTGCGCAAGCACGGCGTCTTTTGTCCGTTCTTTAAGTCATCACCAGAAGAGAGGGCGGTGGGCGCGTTCTCGGCGTCCATGGCGCCGGCAGCGTCCAGGGCCCTCCAAGCCCGGCAGTCCTCATGGCAGCGGCCTCGGCGTCTTCCGCTGGGTTGTCGAACGCACCCTGGCCTGGCTGCATCGTTTCCGCCTACTCGCGCTGCGCTACGAACGCCGCGCGGACGTCCACGAAGCCTTTCTCACGCTCGGCTGCGCCCTTATCACCTGGCGCTACCTAAAGGGGGAGTTTTGAAACGCACTCTTAGGTCAGAAGACGCACCGAGTGCCTTAACGCACTATTCTGACGTTTGGTGTAGTGACCCCCAGCTTCGGCTGTACCACCGCAAGCTTGCCGTAGGCGGCTTCGAGCTGCTCTTTCAGCTCACGATTCATTTCCTCCAACGTCCGAATGCGGAGTCGGAGAGTCGCCACGACTCGTTCATGGGAGAGCCGCTGTCGATGTTGCAGATTCTCGCCCGCAGCAACCGGCGAAGTATTGCGGATCTTCACAATCTTGTCCCGGACGGACTTTGTTCCGTAGAGCCAGGCTGTCGATACTTTCGCACGCGCAGCGACGCTGCGGAAGTTGATGTCCACTTCTTCAGCCTGCATCAGCAGGATCGCTGCCATGGCACGCTGCGTCGCATCCTCGCTTCGCGCCCGGGCACTGCGCATTAGACCATCCGTATTCCTAACCATGTTTGGCCTCCAGGGCTGTGACGATGTTGATGAGACTGGTTCGTTTTCGCTCGTTCATCTCAAATTGGGTTCTGGCTCACTTTTGGTGAAGAGGGTGCGTGAGGTCGCGAATGGGTTGCCAGAGGCGGAAGTCAGGCCGAGTGAAGGACGCGGAGCCTGAGCAGGTCGAAGCTGGCGCGGCCATATATCTGCCGCTTGATCAGCTTCAAACGGTGGATCTGCCCTTCCACCATCCCGTTGCTCCAAGGCAGCTGCAACGCCGCGGCGACAGCATCCTTATCCCGCCGGAGGTGGCGTGCAAACGGTGCATACGGCGAGCTTTCCGCA
>DATDHL010000265.1:0-3930 GCA_036521575.1 Edaphobacter sp.
TGCCGCCACGGCAACAATTACCGCTGCAACGACCAGCCCTATCTTGTTGTTGCGCTGGCTCGCCTGCGCCGGCGCACTTGCTATTGGCTTAGCCGCCGTCGCGACTACGGCTGGTGCCGGCACTGTCGGAATCGCCTCGGCTAAGGTCGCGTCGGGATCATCAGCAGCGGTCATAACGCGCGACACGGCAATCGGGGTATTTGTTACAGTCTTGCTCGTTCGCAGCTCGCTCAACTCGCGGGCCAAGTCCTCCCCGGTCTGATACCGCGCCGAGGGATCCTTCTCCATGCACTTCTGAATGATGCTCTCGAACCGGGCCGGGAGTGCTGGATTCAGCTTGCGCGGTGGGATCGGCTCGGTATGCACTACCTTGTACAGAACCGTGGACAGACTTCCTCCCGGAAACGGTTGTTCCCCCGTAGCCAGCCAGTAGAGAACCACTCCCAGCGAGAAGATGTCAGCACGACCATCAACCTGTGCTCCTGTGAACTGCTCCGGCGGCATGAAGGCGGGCGTACCCAACATCTTGCCCGTCATCGTCATCTCGCTCTCAGTGAGCTTCGCAATACCGAAATCGGCGATCTTTGGCCGCTCGATTCCGTAGGCCTCGCGGGAGGTCAGCAGGATATTCGCGGGCTTGATATCGCGGTGGACCACGCCGCGTTGGTGTGCATACCCTAGTGCCTCCGCGATCTTTTGCCCGATCTCGCACATGCGATCGAGATTCAAGCGCTCTCCCCTTTCGTAGACTTTGGCGAGGGTCCGACCGTCGACGTACTCCATCACCAGGAAGGGCTGGCCATCGTGTTCACCGACGTCGAAGACAGGCACGATTCCGGGATGGGTCAGGGCTCCAGCGGCACGGGCTTCGCGGAAGAAGCGTTCGCGAAACTCGCCGTCATGGTCGCTGGCAAGGGCGGCCGAAATGATCGTCTTCAGCGCCACGGTGCGGTCCATCGCCGGATCCTTCGCCCGGTATACCGCTCCCATGGCGCCGCGCCCTAATTCTTCCAGAATCTCGTACCGTCCGATTTTTTGTGGAGTGCTCATGCCTCGCCTCGTGTAACGTGTTCCGCTGTAGCAACTGAGGCGATTGGCCTGTCGCTTTCCGTAGTTTCTCTGTAATGCACCGATAGAAGAGTCAATTCGTTGGCCTGGCTTTACCCGAGCTGAATCCGTCGACGGCCTCGATGATCGAGTCCTTTATCGGATCAGGTGGCGGCTCGTAATGTTCGAGGATCTCCAGCAAGCGCGTGGACGTACGCTTGTGTGAACTGTGAGGGACGATGACATCAATGGGTACTTCCCTGCTGGCAGAGACGTTTGGCATTAGAGGTATTCAGTGCTGCGATTCTATCGCGCAAACGGAGAAGCGCGGCCATTTAGAAAGACTTAAATCTTCGGGATTCCGGAAGTTGGCTGGTTATAGGAGAAAAGGGGTCTGGTTGTGGCCTCCATTTACGGATACAACCAGCAGAAGCAGGTCCCCTTCAGGGATGACAAACCAGAAAGGCAACAGCAACGGCAACGGCAACAGCAGGTCCCCTTCGGGGATGACAGGCAAAAAGCGAGAACAGCGCGAGGCGGTTGGAGCGGGACGATACAATCGAAGGGATGACTCCTACGGCTGAGCTTGTGCAGATTGACCTGTCGCCGCGGAAGCCTGCGCCTAAACCGGCTTGGCTGAAGGCGAAGGCTCCGATGGGCGAGACCTTCCACAATCTGAAGAAGATGGCGCGGGAGCTGAAGCTGCATACGGTTTGTGAGAGTGCGCATTGTCCGAACATTGGGGAGTGCTGGAACCAGAAGGCAGCCACGTTCATGATGCTGGGGAATCTTTGCACGCGGCGGTGTGGGTTCTGCGCGGTGCCTAAGGGGAAGCCGGAGCCGATTGATTTCGACGAGCCGCGGCGGGTGGCGTATGCCGTCGCGCAGCTTGGGCTGGCGCATGCCGTGATTACGAGCGTGAATCGCGATGACGATAATGCGGGCGCGGCTCGGGCGTTTGTGAGCGTGATTGAGGAGATTCGGCTGCAGGCTCCGGGATGCAGGGTGGAGGTGTTGACTCCGGATTTTCAGGGGGTGGAGGAGGCGCTGCGGCTGGTGGTGGCGGCGCGGCCGGAGATTCTGAACCACAATATCGAGACGGTTCCTCGGCTTTATCGGGTGGCGAAATCAGGTGGGCGGTATGAGCGGTCGCTGGGTTTTCTGGCCAAGGCCAAGGCGATTGCTGCTGAGATGTTCTCGGACCGGGATGGCGATCAGATTGTGACCAAGACGGGCATCATCGTCGGGATGGGCGAGGAGATGCACGAGCTGCTTTCGGTGTTTCGCGATCTGGCGGACCGTAAGGTGGATATTCTGACGATTGGGCAGTATCTGCGACCGTCAAGGGATCATCTGCCGATGGCTCGGTATTACACGCCGGATGAGTTTGCGTTTTTGAAGCATGAGGCCCTGGGGATGGGGTTCAAGCATGTGGAGAGTGGGCCGCTGGTGCGGAGTAGCTATCATGCGCAGGAACAGGCTGAGTCGACTGGGTTGGCTTAGAGTGCTTTTCGAGGAACATAAGCTTTGCTGCCGGTGTCTATCTACAGATGGCAATGCGGATAGGTGATTCCTTCGGGCTGGTTGCGGTGTTCGCATCGCTTCTGCTGGCTCATAGCGTCCTGGGGAATGAGTATGGCGATTCCGGCGGAACCCCTGTATTTTTACCGCATCGTTGCACACCGCAGCAGAACATGAACAAGGGTGATGGAAGAGAGATTCTGGTGCGGTACCGGCTCGATCACAGCAGTTTCGCGAACGATACTTTGATGCCGGTTGAAGATGACCTTCGTCGAGTGATCGCCGGTACTATGAGCTCGCGCCAGGAACAGGTCATATCGTTCGCTGCTGATGAAAGACTGACTTATGGCGAGGTCTCCGCGGTTCTTTCGGATCTGCAGAAGGATAGTCTGGACCTTAACATTATTCTTGTCACGAAAAGCCAGATTGGCTCGGTTGATGGTGTGGAATGGGATCGACTCAACGACCTGTGTCTTTCGATTGTCTGACGGACTTCTTTGCCCCTTCGTGACTTGCCCGTACTATCGAAATACGTGGTAAAGCTATCGCCCATTAGTTCATTAGTTCATAGGTTTTCTTTTCGTTTTCGGCCAGTCATATCGAGTCAGTCCTCGCATATAACATCGCTGATGTTGCAGCCGAATGGGACGCGGTTTGGATGCTGGCTGCTCAATACAGGCGATAACCAGTTCTGATCTAGAAGGCGTAAATTGGCTTGCAGGCTGAGTCCGACCGGGGAAGGGTGAGTGCCTGAATCAGGCACGGTTCTTTGGGGTGAATTAGAATTTGCCTTGGCGCATCGGCGCAAATGAGGACATAGTTATGGCATCAGCGATGGCGAATATGGACGCGTTGAAGAGTACCCACCGTGAGCTGAAGACGCGGATGGAGAAATCGGTGGAGGACTTCAGAGCGCATCTGCTGAGCGCGCGGACGGGGAGGGCGAATGTGCATATGCTCGACCAGGTGAAGGTGGATTATTACGGCACGGACACGCCGGTCGCGCAGATGGGGCAGGTGAGTACGCCGGAGCCGACGCTGATTCTGGTGCAGCCGTATGACGCGGCGATGGTGTCGGCGATTGAGAAGGCGATCCGGACGTCGGGCACGGGACTGAATCCGATGACCGATGGGAAGGTGATTCGGGTGCCTGTGCCTCCGATGACGGAGGAGCGGCGCAAGGAGGTGGTCAAACAGCTGAACAAGACGATGGAAGACCACAAGACGGCGATCCGGAATATCCGGCGGGATGGGAATGAGCAGATCAAGAAGGCGGCTAAGGATAAGCTGATCTCTGCCGATGACGAGAAGCGGGCGAATGAAGAGGTTCAGCAGCTGACGGATGCGGAGATCAAGCGGGTG
>DATDHL010000266.1:0-7910 GCA_036521575.1 Edaphobacter sp.
GAATCGATCTGTTTGGCTGATGTGGCCAAAACCTAGCCAGGTAAGGTTCCGGCTGATCTAACCCTAGCTAGCGCTTTTAGCTTTTGTTTTCATTGAATGTGGGTCTGAGCTGAGTGTTGCGTCGACCCATTGAGACCACCAATGTTAACGGAACGACCCTCACAGCCATTGTCGTGGCTCCACTCATCGTTGGCTCTCTTTTGGGTGTTTGGTATGGCACCCGCCGCAACATGAATAGCACCGCCGGTCTCGCAGCCACACCTAACCGTTCCAATTACATAAGAATGGAAATAAGGCCAGGAACTAAGACTGCCGTTGTGGCACCACAAATAGGAGATACGGTCGAATGGTATCCGGAAGCCACAAACACCAATCCACATCCTAGCCCTGCAGTAGTCCAGTTCGAAGGGGTTGACCCATGCAGCGGGCATAATCCTGGTGACCAGCTCTCATCTTGTTTGGTCAATACCGCAGGACACTTTGTGTTCGATTGTATTAACCCCACATGTGTCGATCCCGGGATGGATCCAAGAAGCACGACCGGCCCCCCGGGTTTTATCCGTAAGCCAAAAACTGAAGGCGCTGTAACCACCCCTCCAGGCCCAGTTGCCGCCCCAGCCGTAGCCGGAGTACAGCCGCCGGCTCTGCCGACCATAATGATCTTTTGCGATGCGAGTCACACCCCACAAGTTCCAACGGGCAAAGATCCAATAGCGGCCTTCCAATCGCAGCAAATCTCATGGGTTGCTGGTGCAGTCTCGGATTTTACGATCAACATTCCACCTAAGTTTTGCCAGGAAGATACCTCAGGATCAGGACAGATTAAGGCAGACCAAACTGCGGTCTGCACAGTAGCAGCTGATGCCAAAACAGACGCACCCTACGCCTACTCCGTCTCAGGTGCGTGCCCCGGCACTAATCAGGGAAGCTTCAAAATCAACGTAGCTAAATGGCCGCCCAAATGAAAAAACTGATCAACTGGCCAAAACCCTGTCAAGCCCCAAACTGCATATCCCAAAGCGAATCAACAACATCCACCTGCCAAACAATTCCACCCAAACCGCTATACTAGATAGAGAGACTAAGAAAGAAGCCCCGGGAGCCAAGTCCGGGGCCTTCTCTTTTAGAATCAATACTTTGTCTATAAAGCTAATATAGTGAATACTTTACAAAGATAACTCGTTACCTAACCTATTGATTGCAGATACTTTACGGGAACAAGTACCCAAGGGGTATACCCTCGGAAACAGCATGCCCTCCACCCCACAAGACGAGGTCTTCATGCAACGAGCCCTCAAGCTCGCCGCTGAAACTGTAGCCCTCGCCTCGCCCAACCCCCAGGTAGGCTGCGTCCTCACGCAATCGCCCCCAGACGGTGGTACCGCCAAGACCATCGGCGAAGGCGCCCACCTCTACGACCACTACGACCACGCCGAGATCGTAGCCCTAAAACGGGCCGCCGAACATAACCACTCGACAAAGGGCGCGACCGCCTACGTCACCCTCGAACCCTGCAGCCACCACGGCCGCACCGGCCCCTGCGCAGACGCCCTCATCGCCGCCGGAATCGCCCGCTGCGTCATCGCCACCACCGACCCCAACCCGCTCGTAAGCGGCCAGGGAATCGCCAAACTCCGCGCGGCCAACATCGAAGTCACCCTCGGCACCCTCCAACAACAGGCCCGAGACCTCAACGAAGCCTTCGTCCACTTCATCCGGACCCGCACTCCCTTCGTTACCCTCAAAGCCGCCCTCTCAGTCGACGGTAAACTCGCCCCGCCGACCGCCCGCCGCTATCCCAACCAGCCCCACTGGCTCACTGGCGAAGCCGCCCGCTACCAGGTCCAGCTCCTCCGCCACGCCTCCGACGCCATCCTCACCGGCATCGGCACCGTCCTCGCCGACGACCCCCAACTCACCGACCGCACCGGCCTCCTCAACCCCAAGCTCCTCCCCCGACGCCGCCCCCTCCTCCGCGTCATCCTCGACACCCATCTCCGCATCCCCCTCAACTCGCAGCTCGTCCGCTTCGCAAAGAACGATCTCCTCATCCTCTGCGGCGAACTCGCCCCAACCGCAAAAGCCGCCGCCCTCGGCTCCCTCGGCGTCGAAGTCGACCACATACCCGACCACGCCGGACGCCTAAGCCTCCCCGCCGTCCTCGCCGCCCTCGCCGAGCGCGACATCCTTAGCCTCTTGCTCGAGTGCGGCTCCCACCTCAACGGAGCCTTCCTCCGCCAGAACCTCGTCGACAAGGCAGTCCTCTTCTACGCCCAGACCGAGCTTGGCGATCAGGCTATCCCCTTCGCCCAGGGCTTCCCCTCTCCCTACCTCTTCGAGCAGTCTCTACGCCGCATCACCCGCACCACCTTCGGCCCCGACGCCTGCGTCACCGGCTATCTCCATAACCCCTGGCCACAACCTGGCCCTACTCCCTGATCCCTATTCCCTATACCCTGTATTTATGTTCACCGGCCTCATCGAAACCACCGGCACGCTCCTCTGCATTACCCCCACCGCTGGAGCGACACGCATCACCATCGCCGCACCAGCCGCGCTCGTCAACCGCCTCAACACCGGCGACAGCGTAGCCGTCAGCGGAGTCTGCCTCACCGCCCTCAACATCGAGCCCAACGCCTTCCCCCCGCGCTTCTCCGCCGACCTAGCCGCCGAGACCATCGCCCGCACCACCCTCTCGCACCTCCGCCCCGAGTCCGTAGTCAACCTCGAGCTCCCCACGCCTGCCGGCTCCCCCCTCGGAGGCCACGTAGTCCAGGGCCACGTCGACGGCACCGCCACCCTCATAGCCCTCGACCCCGTCCATCCCGACCAACCCGGCACCACCGACTGGCGCCTCCGCCTCACCATCCCCACCGCCCTCACCCCCTACGTCGTCGAGAAGGGCTCCATCACCATCGAGGGCATCAGCCTCACGGTAGCCGCGATCCAAGGCGACGAGGTCACCATCGCCATCATCCCCCACACCTACGCCTCCACCAGCCTCCGCACTCTAACCCCCGGAGCCCCCTTGAACATCGAAGTAGACGTCCTCAGCAAATACGCCGAACGCCAACAAAAAAAAACCCCCGAAACCTTCACTCTGACCGAACAATACCTCATGGCCAACGGCTACTGAACCTGAAAGGACAAGCCCATGACCAAGACCGCAAACCTGCTAATGCTAGTCGGCGATTACGTAGAAGACTATGAAGTCATGGTCCCTTTTCAGGCTCTACAGATGGTAGGCCACATCGTCCACGCCGTCTGCCCCGACAAGAAGGCCGGCCAGTACGTCCGCACCGCCATCCACGACTTCGAAGGCGATCAGACCTACTCCGAAAAGCGCGGCCACAACTTCGTCCTAAACGCCACCTTCGCCGACATCCGCCTCCAGGACTACAGCGGCCTCGTCATCCCCGGCGGCCGCGCACCCGAGTACCTCCGCCTCAACCCCCGCGTCCTCGAGATCATCCGCCACTTCGCCGAAGCAGACATGCCCATCGCCGCCCTCTGTCACGGTCCACAACTCCTGGCCGCAGCCCGCGTCATTGCCGGCAAACGTGTCAACGCCTACCCTGCGTGCGCTCCCGAGGTCGAACTAGCCGGTGCCACCTTCGTCTCCCTCGAAGTCACCGACGCCATCGCCGACGGCAACCTCGTCACCGGACCCGCTTGGCCCGCCCACCCCACATGGTTGGCCAAGTTCCTCGAAGTTCTTGAAAATTACCTTGCGAAATAGCAATCCCACCGCATAAGAATCGTTTACTCTTCCAGCTCATCCATTGATGACGGTCTCAAGAGACGTGTCCGTCGTCGTCCCCATTTTCACCTCTTCTCTCAAGAAAGGATTGACTCAATCCTGGCCTCGTCGAGACCGAAGGCGCCCATTCGGAAGGCATCGTGGGCGGTGACTACCAGAAGAAGCGCGAAACCGAGACGCCCCTTGGTCGCATTGGCCAACTCGACGACATCTCCACCATCGTTACCTTCTTCGCGTCAGGCGACTCATACTGGCTCACCGGTGAAATCGTCAACGCCTCCGGCGGCTTCCGCTAATCTCCTCCACAAACAAAAGAGGCGCAGCCCCCACGGGCCACGCCTCTTTTCATCGGACCAGTACCACCCGGACCCGATGATATCGAGAGCTCTTAGATTGAGCTCATGTTATGCAAAAATTCCGAGTTATTCCGCGTCTTCGCCAACTTATCGGTCAGCAACTCCATGGCTTCAACCGGCGAAAGCGGATTCAGCACCTTACGCAGAATCCAGATCCGCTGAAGATCTTCTTTCGGAATCAGCAGCTCTTCTTTACGCGTACCGGAGCGCTGAATGTCGATCGCCGGGAACACACGCTTGTCGACAAGCTTGCGATCCAGGATCACTTCCATGTTGCCCGTACCCTTGAACTCTTCGAAGATAACTTCGTCCATACGAGAACCCGTATCGACGAGCGCCGTAGCAATGATGGTCAGCGAACCGCCCTCTTCGATATTACGAGCCGCACCAAAGAACCGCTTCGGCCTCTGCAGCGCATTCGAGTCCACGCCGCCTGAGAGCACTTTGCCAGACGGAGGAACGATCGTGTTGTACGCACGCGCCAGACGCGTAATCGAGTCCAGCAGAATCACGACGTCGCGCTTGTGCTCAACCAGCCGCTTCGCCTTCTCGATCACCATCTCGGCAACCTGCACGTGACGCGCCGCCGGCTCATCGAACGTCGATGAGATCACCTCGCCCTTCACTGACCGCTGCATATCCGTCACTTCTTCCGGACGCTCGTCGATCAACAGAACGATCAGCACAATCTCGGGATGATTGGACGTGATGCTGTTCGCAATCGACTGCAGCAGCATCGTCTTACCAGTGCGCGGAGGAGCCACAATCAACCCACACTGCCCCTTACCCACCGGCGTCAGCAGATCCATCACACGGCCGGAGATGTGCTCCCGCACCGTCTCCATCTTCACCCGCTCCTGCGCATACAACGGGGTCAGGTTGTCGAAAAGAATTTTGTTCCGTGTCTCTTCCGGCGACTCGAAGTTGATCGCCTCGATCTTCACCAGCGCGAAGTACTTCTCGCCTTCATGTGGAGGACGCACATTGCCGCTGATCGTGTCGCCCGTCTTCAGGTCGAACTTGCGAATCTGCGAAGGCGAAACATAGATGTCGTCGGGACCGGGCAGGTAGTTGTAATCAGGCGACCGCAGGAAGCCGTAGCCATCAGGCAGGATCTCAAGTACGCCTTCCGCGAAGATGTGCCCTTCCTTCTCGCTCTGCGCCTGCAGAATCTTGAAGATCAGGTCCTGCTTCCGCAGACCGCTGGTGCCGGCAATATCAAGTCCACGCGCGAGCTTGCCCAGCTCCGCAATATTGTGCTCTTTGAGTTCAGAAATCGTCATTTTTTACCTGGAAGTTTTGGATTTTAGGAGGGATTGTTTGGAACTGAGGCGGGATCTGCTTGACGAGGGGGTCGTGCGGAAGGCCAATGTAAGGGAGAAATTGTACTGAGGATGGATTGTACTGCAGATAATGGATTGTGGTTAAGGGAAAAGCCGCGCGTTAAGCTGCGCGGCGTTCTTGGACTTGTACCTTTTCTACAATTGCTTCCGACTCGCCCATCGGGACAGTGTCCTTAAAGCGGTCGAGAACTTCATTCGTCGTGTCCTGCAAACGAGTATTCGGCTTGTGCAGCTTGCGGGTTGCCTTCGACGCCAGCTGACACAGCTCATACCGGTTCGTGACGTGTGTGAGAGCTCCAAAAATAAGATCTGAGCGCATAGTTTCTCCTTTTCAGTCTTCAAGGCAAAAGCGTCTTGTAGCGCTCACTCGCCTGAAAATTACTTCGTTATTCAGCAGCCCCTTCCGAGCGCTGCATGCCATCTATTAGACGCAGAACTAGAACCTGCGGATTCCAAAACTTCCGTAAATCTTTCAAGATTCAGTCTCTTATTTGCCACTTGGCAGACAAGAACCGGCCTCGCAGTCAACCTCGACCGCGTCTGCACAAACCTGTCTTTCCCATGTCATTCAGGGGTCAGCACCCAGGCGTGAAACAGAAAAGCAGATGAACGTCCGGAAAGCCAGACGCTTGTGTCAACCACCCCTACTTGTCGTTGGGATTATCCATCAACCAGAGCAGCTTCGACACTTAAGAAAAATAGCTCGTCCGAGGCCCTCAGGTCAATACTTATTTTGGGAACCTCTTAATAATGATATTCCAGAAATAGAATTTTTTGACCCCATCAAATCAACAACTTTAGGCCCAATAACTCCGTCCGATACTGAATCGCCTCAGCAATATGCGGCACAGCGATCATCTCCTCACCAGCCAAATCAGCAATCGTCCGGGCCACCTTGAGTATCCGGTCATGGGCCCGCGCGCTCAACCCCTGCTGCTGCATCGCCCTCTCCAGCAACCGCTCCGCATCTGACGACAACTCGCAATAAGTCCGTATCTGCTGCGTACTCATCTGCGAGTTCGCAAACACCCGCCGCGACGCAGCCTTCGCCGAGCCCTTCGTCCGATCCCCACCCTCGCTGAACCGTTCATGCTGCCTCTCCCGCGCCGTCAGCACCCGAGCCCGAATCTGTTCTGAGCCCTCCGCCGCCATCCCACCCCGCAGCTCCTTATACTGCACCGCCGGAACCTCAATATGGATATCAATCCTATCCAACAGCGGCCCACTCACCTTCGACACATACCGCTGAATCATCGGCGGCGCACACATGCACTCGCGCGACTTGTCATTGAAGTACCCGCAAGGACAAGGATTCATCGCCGCCGCCAGCATGAACCTCGCCGGAAAACTCAGACTCATCGCCGCCCGCGAGATCGTCACCATGCCATCCTCCAGCGGCTGCCGCAGCACCTCCAGCACATTCCTCGGAAACTCCGGCAGCTCATCCAGAAACAGCAGCCCGTTATGAGCCAGCGAGACCTCGCCCGGTCGCGGAATCATCCCGCCCCCGATCAACCCCGCATCCGAGATCGTATGGTGAGGCGACCGGAACGGCCGATGCGCCACCAACCCCTGCTCCGCATCCAGCACCCCGGCAACCGAATGGATCTTCGTCGTCTCCAGCGCCTCTTCAAACCGCAGCGGAGCCAGAATCGAAGGCAGCCGCTTCGCCAGCATCGTCTTGCCCGAACCCGGCGGGCCAATCATCAAAATATTGTGCCCACCCGCAGCCGCTACCTCCAACGCACGCTTCGCCACAAGCTGCCCGCGCACATCCTTGAAGTCGAACGGAAAGTGCTGCATCTCATTGAGCAGGCTAGTCGTCTCCACCTTCAAAGGCTGGGCCGACACTGCACCAAACGACGCCGAGTTCAGCAGTTCTCGAACCTCCAGCAGACTGTTGACCGGATAGACGTTGACCCCCTGCACCACCGCCGCCTCACGAGCATTACGCGCAGGAATAATCAGGTTCGCAATCCCATTCGCCTTCGCCGCAACCGCAATCGGCAACATTCCCTGCACCGCTCGCAAGCTTCCATCGAGCCCCAACTCCCCCACCAGTAGAAAATCGCCCAGGTCCTTGATGAGCAGCGCGCCGTACGCCCCAAGTATCCCGATCGCAATCGGCAGATCGAACCCCGACCCTTCCTTCTTCAAATCCGCCGGAGCCAGATTGATCGTGATCCGCGTCGAAGGAATATCAAACCCGGAGTTCTTAATCGCCGACCTTACGCGATCACGACTCTCCCGCACCGCCGCATCCGGCAACCCCACCGTGCTGAACTGTTCCTTATCTAACTTGATGCTCGAGAAATCAACCTCTACATCAATAATGTGTGCGTCAATTCCATAAACAGCAGCACTGCGAGCCTTAAAAAGCATCCTGAGCCTGATCCCACCCTTGAGGCAGTATGAATTCCGCCGAGTATAGCATCTCACTGATTCGCAACA
>DATDHL010000267.1:0-5075 GCA_036521575.1 Edaphobacter sp.
CGACGTCGCCGAGGGTTACGCGGTTGCGGGCGAGGGGTGGAGTTTGTGGCGCTCCGGTTGAAGCTGGTGACTGAAAGGGAGGGAGGGCTGTGGCGCTATTTGATCCCTCGGGGTTCTTCGACTCCGCGCTGCGCGCTTCGCTCAGAATGACAGCGTTTGATTGCGTGATGCGGACTTCACTCAGGATGACAGCGTTTGACTGGGCGCTGCGCGCTTCGCTTAAGATGACGGCGTTGTTGGGGGCGGATGGTACGGGGGCGGAGACGTAGAGGAGGAGTTTTTCGAACTCGCTGGCGATGAGCATCATGTCGGCGCCTAGAGAGTCGACTAGCTCGCGGGCGGCGTCGGGATCGAACTTTACGTTGCGGGATTCGGCGTTGGTGGTGACCCATTTGATGGCGTCGTTTTCGTCGACGCGGGCTAGTTCGATTAGGCCGCACCAGTCGCCCAGGGTCTCGCGGATGCGCTCGTAGCGCTCCTTGTCCTGGTAGTCCATCTTGCGGAGATCGGTGGGGATGCGGAGGTGGTCGGCTACGAAGACGATGAGGGCTGAGGGGTTGGGTGAGCGGAAGTAGGCGTCGATGGTGGCGAATTCTTCTTTTTTGCTGCCTCGGGTGTAGAGGTTTTTGAGGTTGCGGACGAAGAGGACCTGGAAAGGCGCCATGAGGGATGGGGTCTGGGCGCGGTCGAGGATCTCGAAGATGCTGGTCTCGGAGAGGTCGAGGTCGTGGAGGCAGAAGTCGCGGGTGTCTTCGGGGGCGAGGGTGTTGAGGACGGCTTTGCGGCAGCGGTCGTAGAGGAAGACTTCGTCGCCGAGGAGGACGTAGCCGGGGCGGATCGCGGGGGTGGCGATCTCGGCTACGAAGCGGTCGGTGGCGGCGAAGGATTTGAGAGAGGGCATTAGAACGACTCCAGCATATCGCTTACGACGCCCTGGGCGAAGTCTCTTGCGACGCGACGGACGGCGGGGGAATCTTCCTGGATAAATCCGCTAAGGTCTTGCGTGGATTGGTATTGTTCGCGGAAGACGATGGCATTGTTTTGGTAGAGGGTGTGGCCGTCGTGGGCTGTGAGGACGACTTTGGCGGTGATGGTGACGAGGTAGCTGGAGGTCTGGCCGCTGGTGGAGTCGTAGGTGAGGGGGGCTACGGTTTGCGCGAGGATGGTGCCGTGGAGGATGGCGTCGGCGTCGGGGTTGTCGCTGGTGAGGATGCGGTATTTGGTGCGGGTGTTGAGCTCGCTGATGGTGGCCTGGGTGAAGAGCATTTCGGTGTGGTAGGCCTGGGCTTTGGTGGCGAAGATGGGCACGGCGAGGGTGTGGACGTTTTGCGGAATGTGGGTCGCGGAGCCGGCCTGATGGTAGCCGCAGCCGGTTAGGCAGATGACGAGAGAGAGGATAAGGAGGCGCATGCGACTGTTTCTATTGTCGCATTTGCGGGAATTTGTCCGGAAAAATTCTGTTGTGGTGGAATGTGGTTTTTATTGGGGGTTTTCAAAAAAAATGTGTGCAGGACGTGGAGTTTTTTGTGGTCATGATGTGATTTTTTGCGTGGCAAAGGTGGTTGTTGGGATGACGTTTTTTTGCGGCGAAAATTTTGCAGATTTTCGAAATATTTTTCAGGGGATGTGTTGGAGGTGGGTGTCTTTGAAAAAGGTGGGGTACTTGAGGCCGTAGCCCAGGAGGCGGTCGAGGGCGATATGGGTGATCCAGATGAGGGCCATTGCCGTGAGGAGTTGGTGTTGGGTGGCGTAGGCGATGACGGAGAGTGTGAGAGGGAAGACGAGGGTGTGGCCTAGGTTGTAGATGGCCGATCCGGTGCTCGGGTTGGCGAGGTAGCCGAGCATGGAGAGGTCGGGGGCGAGGAAGAGGACGGCGAAGAGGAGTCCGCTGTAATGGAGGTGATGGTAGATGAGGATGGCGGCGAGGGAGAGGGTTGCGTATTCGAGTTTGAGCAGGAGAGAGGGGCGAGTGAGCATGGATAAGAAAATACGGGGCTTTGAAGTGGCAGGTCAATGCGCGGTAGGATGTCTGCCTTGTTGAGATTGCTTTGATGGAGTCCACTTAACCGGTTGGGGAAAGATCGGCATCCAAACAGGGGTACGCGGCACGCAGACCATCTTAGAGGTTTCACTATGTATCACCACGTAAAGAAGTTGATGTACACGGTCAATATCGGGGAGCCGGATGTACGTTTCGGCAACATGTTGCTGGAGCAGTTTGGAGGAGCGAACGGAGAGCTTGCCGCTGCGATGCAGTACACGATTCAGGGATGGAACTGTATCGACGATCTGGGAAGACGAGATTTGCTGTTGGATATTGGAACGGAAGAGTTGAGCCATTTGGAAGTTGTTGGCGCTCTGATTCGAATGCACCTGGCTCCCATGAAGACCAATCGAGAGGCTGCCGAAGCCGATCCGCTGATTACGATTGCGGGAGGAGGAGGGGTAGCGTTATTTGATTCCATGGGGAACCCGTGGACTTCGACTTACCTGAAGATTACAGGTGAGCTGGATGTGGATTTGAGAAGCAATATTGCCGCAGAAGCGAGAGCCAAGATTGTTTACGAAAGACTGATCGACCACACCGATGACCCGGGAACTATCGATACACTGCAGTTTTTGATGACCCGAGAGATTACCCATATGAAGGCCTTTCAGGCAGCACTGGAGAGCCTTGAAAAGCCAATGTTCTCGATTGGAATGCTGAAGCCAACACCGGGGATTGTGGACGAGTACTTTAACGGATCGACCGGAGACGGCGACGAGGGTGACACGGATATGCGCGGGCCGTGGACTTCCTCGTTTGGCCTGCATCTTGTAGCGCCAAAGATTGAGCGTCCCGGAGGCGGGCTTTCCGTAGGGGATATCGATGGAAAGATTGACGGAGAAGATCGAGGAAGGCAGGATGAGGCACAGAAGGCGACTACTTCGCCCGGAGATCAGGCGCTCGGGAAGAAAAAGGCGAGCGGGGTGGAAGCGAAGACCGGTAATGGAAGAGTGACTCGACGACGTGTTCTGTAAAGCGGACGTCGTGACTTGTTTGTGAAGCAATGCAATAAAAAGAGGCAGCCTGATGGCTGCCTCTCTTTTTGATGCTGGGTTGAAGTTATGCCGGGGAAGGTTGGCCTTCGCCGAAGCCGGGCTTGCGGCCGCCTTCTGGCTTGAGGATCTTCTGGGCTTCGCCCGTGCCTGGGTCTACGCCGGAGAGCGCGGACTTGGTGGCGGGGAGTTCCTTGCCCTCGATGATCAGCTTGATCTCGGCTGCGTCCAGGGTTTCACGCTCAAGCAGGGCTGCTGCCATGCGGTGCATGATGTCCTGGTTGGTGTCGAGGATCGTGTAGGCCGACTTGTAGGCGGCGTCCACGAAGCTGCGAACCTCGGCGTCGATCTGGCGAGCGGTCTCGTCGGAGAAGTCGCGGTGCTGTGCGATCTCGCGTCCGAGGAAGATCTGCTCTTCCTTCTTGCCGAAGGTCATCGGCCCGAGTCCGCTCATGCCGTACTCGCAGACCATCTTGCGGGCGAGTTCGGTGGAGCGCTCGATGTCGTTGCCGGCGCCAGTGGTCATCTGCTTGAGGAAGATCTCCTCGGCGCAGCGACCGCCCATGAGGGTGGCGAGGCGGGTTTCGAGGTAGTCCTTGGTGACTGTGTGCTGGTCTTCCTCGGGGAGGTAGACCGTCACGCCGAGAGCCATACCGCGGGGGATGATGGTGACCTTGTGGAGCGGGTCGGAGTGCTCGCGGAGGGCGGAGACTAGGGTGTGACCGGCCTCGTGATAGGCGGTGACCTTCTTCTCTTCGTCGGTGAGGAGCATCGACTTGCGCTCGGCACCCATCATTACCTTGTCCTTGGCTACTTCGAAGTCGTACATGTGAACCGACTTGCGATTGTAGCGGGCGGCGGTGAGGGCGGCCTCGTTGACCATATTGGCGAGGTCGGCACCGGAGAAGCCCGGTGTTCCACGAGCGAGGACGTTGAGGTTGACGTCTTCGGCCATGGGGACCTTCTTGGAGTGGACCTTGAGAACCTCTTCGCGGCCACGGATGTCGGGACGATCGACGATGACGCGACGGTCAAATCTTCCCGGACGGAGCAAAGCCGGATCCAAGACGTCGGGACGGTTGGTCGCGGCGACGAGGATGACACCGTCGTTGGACTCGAAGCCGTCCATCTCGACGAGGAGCTGGTTGAGGGTCTGCTCGCGCTCGTCGTGTCCGCCGCCGAGGCCTGCGCCACGGTGACGGCCGACTGCATCGATTTCGTCGATGAAGATGATGCAGGGGGCGTTCTTCTTGCCCTGCTCGAAGAGGTCGCGGACGCGGGATGCGCCGACGCCTACGAACATCTCGACGAAGTCAGAACCGGAGATGGAGAAGAAGGGAACGTTGGCTTCGCCAGCTACTGCGCGGGCGAGGAGGGTCTTGCCGGTTCCCGGAGGCCCGACGAGGAGGACGCCCTTGGGGATGCGGCCGCCGAGGCGCTGGAACTTCTGCGCTTCGCGGAGGAACTCGATGATCTCCTTGAGCTCTTCCTTGGCTTCGTCGACGCCAGCGACATCCTTGAAGGTGATCTTCTTCTGCTGCATGGAGAGCAGGCGGGCGCGGGACTTGCCAAAGCTCATGGCCTTGTTGCCGCCGGACTGCATCTGGCGCAGGAGGAAGAACCAGAGACCAAGAAGGAGCGCGAACGGGGCGAGCTGGATGAGGAATCCGAGCCACGCGTTCGAGTTCTGGTCCTTGATGGTGATGTTGACGCCGTGATCGCGCAGGGTCTTGTACATGTCCGGATAGTTACCCGGAATGGTGGTGTGGAACTGGACGCTGCCTTCGCGGTACTTGCCCGTGACCTCAGCGCCATTGACCGTGACCTCGCTGATCTTGCCCTGGTCGGCGTCGTTGAGGAGTTGGGTCAGGCTGATGTTCTTTTCCTGATTGGCGCCGGTGCCTTTGACGACGAACTGCCAAAGGACGACCAGACACGTAGCCATGAAGACCCAGATCAGAATTTGTTTGACGGTCGAGTTCAAAGCGAATTTCCTCTTTTTCCGGTCTGGAGCAAGTTTTTGCTGTCAGACCCGG
>DATDHL010000268.1:0-4926 GCA_036521575.1 Edaphobacter sp.
GACCAGGGCGACGAGACTCTCGCCGTGGCTCTCTCCGGCTGTCGAAAAACGTAGCATTCCCCTCACTCACATCAGCGCGTCAGGCGCGTGGTTCCAAAGGCGATTGTAACAACTACTCCTGCTCGTCTTTCAGGAAGGTGCGCGAGTCGAGCAGGGGGCGTTCCATGCTTCGGACCCACTCGGTCATCTCGTTGGCGGACTTGCCGGAGGCTGCGGCGGAGGCGAACTCGCTGCGCAGGGTCTGCATCTTGGCTTCGAGGTCGTCGAGGGCGCTGAGCAGGATGGCTTCGGGCGTCATCGGCAACTTGGGGGAGCCGAACTCGTATTTGCCGTGGTGCGACAGGATGAGGTGCTCGACCAGCATGGCCAGCTTCTCGGGGAAGGGCGCGAGCGACAGTACCTTCTCATGCAGCATGCGCTGGGCGATGCTGATGTGGCCAATCATTTGGCCTTCGGTCGTGTAGCCGAAGCTGGACTTCCACGAGAGCTCGCGAATTTTTCCGATGTCGTGGAGGATGGCCCCGGTCACCAGGAGGTCGGGGTCGACTTCGGGGTAGAAGGGGGCGGTGGCTCGGCAGACTCGGACCAGGGTGACTACGTGCTCGAGCAGGCCGCCAATCCAGGCGTGGTGCAGGCGCTTGGCTGCCGGCGCGGCTTTGCAGGCGGTTGCGATCTGCGGGTCGTCGAGGAAGGCGAAGACGAGGCAGCGGAGGTCGGGGTTGGAGAACTGCTCGACATATCCGCGCATCTCGCTCCACATCTCATTGATGTCGAAGCGGGTTACGGGCAGGTAATCGGTTGGGTCGATTTCGGATTCAGCGGCTGCGCGGAGCTTCTGAATCGTGATCTGAAACTTGCTCTGATACTTCGAGATCTGGCCCTGAGCTTTGACGTAGCAACCTTCGGCGCAGGTAGCGATGGGGTCGGCTACGTCGTCCCACATGCGGCCTTCGAAGGAGCCGGTTTTGTCGGTTAGTACGACTGCGAGGAACTGGCCTCCCAGTTTTTTCTCCCTTACCTGGAAGGAAGACAGAACGAAATATGAGGTGATGGTCTCGTTATCGAACTTTGCAGCGTCCGCGATGAAGAAGTCTTTCATTGACTTCAGGATACCTTGGGGCCGCTTACCTTTCCACGGGTACCCCACCCCCCATCAAAAAAGTATCCAAAGTATTCATAAATAAAGACTTAACTTCAGACCACTTTCCTAAAGTATTCATTTCAAATGCTTTACATGCAAAGTATTCAATCTAAATGACTTAATATCCGGAAAAAGAAAAGCCCCGGTTGATACCCCGGGATCTTCTATTCATTCTTCCATTATAGCGAATGGGATGTAATTAATTGCCATCTGGATCTTGTTTGTTTGCAATGGCTTGGCTGGTTTTACCGCTTGACAAGTTTTTTTGGAAGGTTCTGAATCGGGTATCAGGTTTCAGGTAAAACACGAATGCCTGACGAGCCGTTGTTGGCTGTCAGGCATTCTGTTCGGTATCTAACTTCTAGCTCTATTGCGGTGTGGTCGGTGGCGCGGCTGGAGGACTTGCCGGAGCCGGAGTGGCGGGCACTACCGGAGTTGTACCGGGCGGAGTTGCGCCCAGAGCCGGGTTGACGGTGGGAGCAGGAGGAGGAGGCGGTGGCGGTGGGGTGGTGTCCTTGTCCTGGAGCCGCTCCTTGGGTGCGCCCTTGACCTTGGCAGGTTTCTTCTTGGTGGCAGTATCGCCGCTGAGGCCGAGGGGGGCGGACTGGGTCTGCGCGGTGGCTTTCTCGTCGGAAGTTACCGGAGGAGGTGCGGCTGCAGCCTTCTCTTTGACCTTCGCGGTCTTGGCGGCCTGCTTGGCAGCGGCTTCGGTTGGGATACGGTCGGTGTATCGAGTCTTTTTAGCTACGGGAGTCTTGGGGGCGAGCGGATCGGCGTCCGTACTGGCTACCTGCGAGGTACCCTCGGGGGCGGCCATTGCCTTACCTGGTGCTTCGTTGCCCTGGGCCATGATGCCGCCTGGGGTTACCGCTGCGGAGCTCGCACCCTGACCGACGTCGTTGCCGGTGGTTGCTGTCTCCTGTGACCCCGCAGGAAGCGCGGTGCGTGGAGCCTGCCCGTAACGGACCTTCTCCTTCTTGATCTTCTTGGGCTTGGCGGGAACTGCTTTAGCAGTCGTCGCAGTGGCGGCTGTTGCTGTTGGAGCCGTTGCGCCAACTGTTGTAGAGACCGGCGTCGCTACGGGCTTGGACGCAGTCTTCGGAGCAGAGGTGCGCGAACGCTCGAAGCGCTGCTTTTCCTGTTCCTTTTTCTTCTTCTTGGGCACGGGCGGCGCATAGGCCGAAAAGACGGGTTTGGTCTGTTTGGCGCTGGCGCCGGTATCGACGAAGCCGGGCTTGATATCGATATAGGCGTTTTCGCGGAGCTTCGTCAGATAGGCGCGGAGGGCGGGTTGCATCGCCTGCATGTACATCGCGTCCTGAATCTGAGGCTCCACATCCTTGAGGGAGGGAACGCCGGCGGCCTGATGATCGGTGACTTTGAGGATGACAAAGCCCTGACGGGTGCGAATGGGAGCTGTGGCTTCGCCAGCCTTGAGGGGGAAGGTCTGATCTTCGAGAACCTGGGCGAGTGCGCCGCGCTTGAAGAGACCGAGGTCTCCGCCTTGTTCCGCGGTTGGTCCGCCGGAGTAGGCCTTGGCGAGATCTTCGAATTTGCCGCCGGCCTTTACCTTCGCGGAGATGTCGTTGGCTTTGGCCTGGGCCTGGGCGATGGCTGCCTCGTTGGCGTCGGCCGGGAGGGGAACAAGAATCTCACTGAGCCGCACCTGCTCGGGCTGAGTGAACTCCTGCTTGTGCGCGTCGTAAAAAGCTTGCTCCTGGGCCTGGGTGAGCTGCAGGTGACGGCCTACCTCGTCGCGGACCACCTGCTGAGTGATAATGCCGTTCTTGATGTTGGCCTTAAAGTCCTCAAAAGAAACGCCCTGTTGGCGAGCTGCTTTTTCGAGGTCTTCCATGGAGTCGAGGTGGTTTTGCTTGCGAATCTCGTCGAGGCGGCGGATGACTTCGGCGTCGGCGTTGAGACCGAGTTCCTTGCCGCGTGAGAGCAGGAGTTGCTGGTCGATCATGTCGCGGAGCATGTTCAGGCGGCGCTCGTCTGCCTCGGTGGCGCTGGCTCCGCCTTGCTGGAGTTCGCCGGCGAGTTGCTGCTGGCTGCGTTCGAGATCGCTGCGACTGATGATCTGTTCGTTGACGCGGACGATCACGTCCTCGATCACGGCTCCGTTGGGCGTGATGGCCTCGGGGGTGGGCAGGACCTGTGGCTGCGGCGTGGATGGAACGCCCAACGGGCTTTGATACCGCGGGGCCTGGGCCAAACCGGGCAGCGCGAGCAGGCTTAGCCCGCATAGTGCCGCAAACTGCGAAATTCTAAAGGTCATCGTCACTCGTATGGTTTTCAGCATCGCGATTCAGGATCGATCGCCTGGAGCGTTTGCCCTACCCCTTTTTGACTCGGGGAGATGGCGAACGGTATCCGCTCCCCATTCTAACCGCGTCGGACCGAACAAGCGAATCACCTTTCTGTCCGTTTTCAGGCCGCGACTTCGCTTACCAGCCGATGCTATACTCCGTCCAAAGACTGGACCCATCCGCAAGATGGGCGCGCGGTGGTATTCGCGTTGCTTTTGCCCCCTTTTCGAGGTTACACAGCCTATGGCTCCCCGCACCCGCCGCGCTCTCTTTTCCGCCACCGTATTTCTTGCCACCTGCGCCGTGGCTGGCTCGTTTATTAACCAGCGCGTGGCGGCTCAGTCTGCCAGCGATGAGTCGACGCTGCGCGACAGCCTGCACCAGTTCACGGATGTCTACTCACTGGTCGAGCAGAACTATGCCGAGAAGCTGAATTCGGACAAGACTGACAAAGCTATCTATGACGGGGCGATTCCGGGGATGCTGCATGTGTTGGACCCGCACTCGAATTTCTACGACCCCAAGGCCTACGCGCAGATGCGTGAGGACCAGCACGGCAAGTACTACGGCGTGGGCATGACGATCCAGCCGCAGCCGGATGCGACGGCGAAGGGCGGCACCAAAATTGTTGTGCTGTATCCATTTGAGGGAACTCCTTCTTATAAGGCTGGCGTGCATCCGGGTGACGTGATCCTGTCGATCGACGGCAAGACGACGGAGGGCCTGGACTCGACGGCTGTCGCTTCGATGTTGAAGGGGCCCAAGGGAACACATGTCTCGGTGACTATGAGCCGCGAAGGTGCTGCCAAGTTGCTGGTGTTTGACCTTGTCCGCGATGAGATTCCGCGGAACTCGGTCGATCTGGCGTTCTTGATTCGTCCCGGCGTTGGGTACATCCACGTGACGAGCTTTATGGAGACGACGAGCCGCGAGGTTGGCGATGCTCTGGAGAAGTTTGGCGACATTAACGGCCTGGTGATCGACTTGCGCGGCAATCCGGGCGGCCTGCTGAATGAAGCGGTCAATATGTCCGACAAATTTTTGCAGAAGGGTCAGATTGTGGTGTCGCAGCGGGGACGAGCTTTCCCGGATCAGGTGTACCGCGCGGCGCATGGCTCGGACACGAAGTATCCCATTGTGGTGCTGGTGAACCGGAATACGGCTTCGGCGGCGGAGATTGTGTCGGGTGCGCTGCAGGATCATGATCGCGCGCTGATTGTAGGCGAGACCACCTTCGGTAAGGGCCTGGTGCAGACGGTCTTCCAGATCACAGAAAATACGGGCCTTGCGTTGACGACCTATCACTACTTCACGCCATCGGGACGGTTGATTCAACGCAACTACAACAACGTTTCGCTGTATGACTACTACTTTGTGCGCGACTCGGCAGCTCAGCCGAAGGATAAGTCGAACCTTGAGGTGAAGCTGACGGATTCGGGCCGCACGGTCTATGGCGGTGGCGGAATTACTCCGGAC